>NZ_WIVQ01000070.1:0-23753 GCF_009600545.1 Pseudomonas sp. FSL R10-1339
GCCGCCAGGCGCGCCGCGCGCAACTTGGTCTGCATGCCGCCACGCCCCAACGCACCACCGGTACCGCCTGCCACTGCATCCAGCGCCGGATCATCGGCACGCGCCTCGTAGATCATCTTGGCATCAGGATTGTTGCGCGGATCAGCATCAAACATGCCGTCGCGATCAGTCAGGATCACCAGCAGATCAGCCTCGACCAGATTAGCCACCAACGCGGCCAGCGTATCGTTGTCACCGAAGCGGATTTCGTCCGTGACCACCGTGTCATTTTCATTGATGACCGGGATCACGCCCAATTCCACCAGCGCACGCAGGGTGCTGCGGGCATTGAGGTAGCGTTTGCGATCAGACAGATCGTCATGGGTCAGCAGGATCTGCGCGGTATGCCGGGAATGCTCGGCAAAGCTCGACTCCCAGGCCTGCACCAACCCCATCTGACCAATAGCCGCAGCAGCTTGCAGCTCGTGCATGGCACTCGGTCGCACCGTCCAGCCCAAGCGGCTCATTCCGGCCGCAACCGCACCCGAAGACACCAGCACCAGCTCTACGCCAGCCTCGTGCAACGCCACCATCTGTTCAACCCAAACGCCCATCGCCGCGCGATCCAGGCCCTTGCCATCCGCTGTCAGCAACGCGCTGCCGATCTTCACGACCCAGCGCTGCGCACCCGTCACCTTGCTCCGCATCATCATCCAACCTATGCCTGAGAGCAGCGCGACCGAGCGCCACCCATGGAATTATTTTTGATTACCAAATCGTAGATGCTAAAACGCCGCTCATTGAGCGGCGCTGTAGTTTACTGCAACGAATCAGTCGCGGACGTAAATGATTTCCGGACCATCTTCATCATCAACATCTTCTTCGTCCCAGTCATCTTCACCGATGTCATGGACGCTCTTCACGCCGCTGCGACGCAGGGCACGCTTGTCATCCAGCGCCTGCAACTGCGCACGCGCTTCATCTTCGATACGCTGATCCAGCTCGGCCAACTCTTGCTTGTAGGCAGGGTCAGCAGCCAGACGATCAGCACGATCTTCCAGATAACGCATGATGTCGTGGCACAGCTTTTCGGTACCGATCTTGGCAATGGCCGAGATCACGTAAACCGGGCCAGTCCACTCAAGGCGATCAACCACTTCCTTGACGCGCGCTTCGTGCTCGTCTTGTGGCAGCGAATCGCACTTGTTCAGCACCAGCCAACGATCACGCTCAGCCAGCGACGGGCTGAACTTGGTCAGTTCGTTAACGATGACTTCCGCGGTATCAGCAGCGCTCTCGCTACCCTCAACCGGTGCCATGTCAACGAGGTGCAACAACAGACGGGTACGCGCCAGGTGCTTGAGGAAACGGATCCCCAGGCCAGCACCATCGGAAGCCCCTTCGATCAGACCCGGAATATCGGCGATCACAAAGCTCTTCCAGCGATCCACGCTGACCACACCCAGGTTTGGCACCAGGGTGGTGAACGGATAATCCGCCACTTTTGGCTTGGCCGCAGACACCGAACGAATAAAGGTACTTTTACCGGCATTCGGCAAGCCCAACAGGCCAACGTCAGCCAACACCTTCAACTCCAGTTTCAGGTCACGCTGCTCACCCGGCTTACCCGGCGTGGTCTGGCGTGGCGCACGGTTGGTACTGGATTTGAATCGGGTATTACCCAGACCGTGCCAACCGCCATGCACCACCAGCAAACGCTGGCCGGCCTTGGTCAGGTCGCCGATGATTTCCTGGGTGCCAGCGTCGATCACGGTAGTGCCGACCGGAACACGCAGCTCCAGATCCTCACCCTTGCGACCGGTGCAATCCGTACTGCCGCCATTCGAGCCACGCTGGGCGTCAAAGTGACGGGTGTAACGGTAGTCAACCAGGGTGTTGAGGTTTTCGTCGGCGACCATGTAGATCGAGCCGCCATCACCGCCATCACCACCGTTTGGGCCACCGTTTTCGATGAACTTCTCACGACGGAAACTCATGCAACCGTTACCACCGTCGCCTGCTTTTACTTTGATCGATACTTCATCTACAAACTTCATAACAAAACGCGCCTCTCGTCATCAGGACGAGCCGATAAAAACCAAGACATAAGACTCTTGCAAAAATGAGCGCAGCGACCTCAATCAACGACCGTTAAATCCAGCGCCAGCAGCCCATACAAACAGTTTTGCAAGAGACTCACCCCACAAACGAAAAAGCCCCGTCGCAAGACAGGGCTCTTCCAGCTACCAAGCTATTACGCCGCGACGACTGCAGTCTTCGGAACGATGCTTACATAGCGACGACCGAAGGCGCCTTTAACCTGGAACTTGATCACGCCTTCCACTTTCGCGAACAGGGTGTGATCTTTGCCCATACCAACGCCGTAGCCAGCGTGGAATTGGGTGCCGCGCTGACGCACGATGATGTTGCCCGGAATGATAGCCTGGCCGCCATACATCTTCACGCCAAGGCGTTTGGCTTCTGAGTCGCGACCGTTACGGGTACTACCACCAGCTTTTTTGTGTGCCATGAGTCAATTCTCCTAGTGAGGAATTAGGCTGAAATTAAGCCTGAATACCGGTGATTTTGATCTCGGTGTACCACTGGCGGTGGCCCATACGCTTCATGTGGTGCTTACGACGACGGAACTTGATGATGCGGACTTTATCGTGACGACCTTGGGAGATCACCTCAGCCACAACAGTGGCGCCAGGTACAACTGGAGCGCCGATGTTCACGTCATCGCCATTGGCGACCAACAGAACGCGATCAAAAGTTACGGATTCGCCGGTAGCGATTTCCAGTTTTTCGATCTTCAGGTATTCACCTGGAGCTACTTTGTATTGCTTGCCACCAGTAACGATTACTGCGTACGACATGGTATTTCTCCGATAATCCTGCTCACCCAGCGCTTTATAGGTAAAGGTATTGGCTGGCATGGCTGCATGGGGCTGGAACGGCCCAGATGCAATTGCGTAAGGCAGGTGCTGCCCAGGAAGTTCAGGGTGCGCGATTGTACGCAAGGCAAGTCAGGCTTGCAAGGGGCCGTCCATCCGCCTTGACAGGCCCAGCCCCCCGACCTAGCATGCCGCGCAACCCTTCTGGAGCACCTGTCGCTGATGCAACCCCAAGCTTTCTACCGCGCGGTGGCGGACGATTTTAGCGCCGTCGATGGCATCATCAAGAAGCAGCTGACTTCACGCGTACCGCTGGTCTCAAAAATCGGCGACTACATTACTTCGGCCGGCGGCAAGCGCCTGCGTCCTTTATTAGTGTTGCTGTGTGGCAAGGCCCTGGGTCGCGAAGGCGACGACTTGCGCCTGCTGGCCGCCACCATTGAGTTCCTGCACACCGCCACCCTGCTGCACGACGACGTGGTCGACATGTCGGGCATGCGCCGTGGCCGCAAGACTGCCAATGCTACCTGGGGCAATGCCCCCAGCGTACTGGTCGGCGACTTTTTGTACTCGCGCTCCTTCGAGATGATGGTTGAGCTGGGCTCGATGCCAGTGATGAAAATCCTGTCGCAAGCCACCCGCATCATCGCCGAAGGCGAAGTATTGCAGCTGTCCAAAGTGCGCGACGCCAGCACCACCGAAGAAACCTACATGGAAGTCATCCGCGGCAAGACCGCGATGCTGTTCGAGGCTTCGACCCACAGCGCTGCAGCGCTGGCCGGTGCCACGCCGGAACAGAGCGAAGCGCTGCGCACCTTTGGCGATCACCTGGGCGTGGCATTCCAGCTGGTGGACGACCTGCTCGACTACCGTGGCGATGCAGAAACCCTGGGCAAGAACGTCGGTGACGATCTGGCCGAAGGCAAACCGACCCTGCCGCTGATCTACACCATGCGTGAAGGCACGCCTGAACAGGCAGCCCTGGTGCGCAAAGCGATCCAGAAAGGCGGTATCGAGGACCTGGAGAGCATTCGCGAAGCCGTTGAGGCCTCTGGTTCCCTGGACTACACCGCCCAGCTGGCTCGCGACTTCGTGGCCCGCGCCATTGTGTGCCTCGAAGCCTTGCCGCCAAGCGAATACCGCGATGCGCTGGTTGAGCTGAGCGAGTTTGCTGTAGCACGCACGCACTGACTGCCTGTGGGAGCGGGCAAGCCCGCTCCCACAGGGTCAATCTGCCCCGCCATTACCCGCCTCGCACTAAAACCCTATACAATACGTGCCTTTTAGCCATCCTGACTCTTAAGGAGCTTTGAGTGAGCACGTTGCCACCCTGCCCAAAATGCAATTCCGAATACACCTACGAAGACGGCGCCCAGCTGATCTGCCCGGAATGCGCCCACGAGTGGTCTGCCAGTGGCGACGCTGAAACAGCCGATGACGTGAAAGTCTACAAAGACTCCGCAGGCACCGTACTGACCGACGGTGACACCATCACCGTGATCAAGGACCTGAAAATCAAGGGTACTTCCCTGGTGGTTAAAGTGGGCACCAAGGTCAAGAATATCCGCCTGTGCGACGGCGACCACGATATCGACTGCAAGATCGATGGCATTGGCCCGATGAAACTCAAATCCGAGTTCGTACGCAAGGTCTGATTCTGCTGCATGCCTTCCTGTGCCCTGCGCAGGAAGGTGCTACACCCTCCCCCGCCCAGCAACATCAAAAAGCCAGCAACCTTGATCCCCAGCAGTTCTAACGCAGAAAGATCAGAAATCCGCCAATAGGCACTTGCTATTAATTGAATAAGAATTATTCTCATTGGTATTCATCAAGGAGATGACGACCATGACTTATTTAATTGATGCCTGGCTGGACCGTCCACACCCTTATCTGCGAATCCTGCATCGGGAAACCGGGGAAGTCTGTGCGGTACTGGAAGAAGAAGCACTAAGCGAGCTACAGGATCAGGGCGACCTGGATTTCAACGGCCTCAATTCCAGCGAGCCGGTGGTGCTCAAGGAGTTGGTGCGCAATCTGTTTCTGTTCTGCTATGCCCGGGCATTGCGCCCTTGCGGCACGACTGACACTCACCCGCACCACGCCAAGATACAGATATGACGGCACCGGTGTAGCTGCGGGTTTGCCAGCAAACCCGCAGCCAACGTTAAAACGCGGGGTTCTTACAGAACGTCCAGCAGCTCTACGTCGAATACCAGCACGCTGTGCGGAGCAATGCTGCCAACGCCCTGGGCGCCGTAGGCCAGTTCGCTCGGCACGTAGATGCGCCATTTGCTACCGGCGTTCATCAGTTGCAGGGCTTCAGTCCAGCCAGCGATCACGCCGCCAACCGGGAATTCAGCCGGCTGACCACGATCGTAGGAGCTGTCGAACACAGTGCCATCAATCAGGGTGCCGTGGTAGTGAACACGTACGGTGTCTTCACGGGATGGCTTGGCGCCTTCACCCGCGGTTACCACTTCAAATTGCAGGCCGGAAGCCAGGGTGGTGATACCGTCTTTCTTGGCGTTTTCAGCCAGGAAAGCCTTGCCTTCGCCCGCAGCAGCTTCTGCCTTGGCAGCGGCTTCAGCTTGCATGATCTCGCGGATCACCTTAAAGCTAGCCGACATTTCTTCCTGGCCTACACGGCTTTCCTTGCCTGCGTAGGCGTCAGTCAGACCAGCCAGGATTGCATCCAGGCTGATGCCAGGTGGCGGGTTGTCGCGCAACTGGTCGCCCAACTGGCGGCCAATGCCGTAGCTGACGCGGGTTTCGTCGGTCGACAGATTTACTTCGGACATAACACTGCTCCGCTGTGGAGGGGCCGGAAAGAAGCCGCGTCAACCGCGACCCCGAACACCCTGAACCAAAAAAGGGCCAGCAGACTACCACAGCCCCCAAAGCCTTCGCAGCCCGGGGTTGGCTTCAGTGTTTGGTCAGCTTGTCCAGATAGCCCATTGCAAACGCCGACACCACAAAGGTCATGTGAATAATCACGTACCACATCAGGTACTCGGTCTCGATATTGCGCGCGTCCATAAACACCCGCAGCAGGTGGATCGACGAAATGGCCACAATCGATGCCGCGACTTTCATCTTCAGCGAGGTGGAGTCCATGGTGCCCAACCAGCTGAGCTTCTCCTTGTGCTCGTCGATATCCAGTTGCGAAACAAAGTTCTCATAACCGGAAATCATCACCATGACCAGCAAACCGCCTACCAGCGCCATGTCGATCAGCGACAGAATGACCAGGATCAAGTCAGACTCAGTTAGCGCAAACACGTTGGGGATTACGTGAAACACTTCCTGAAAGAACTTCAATGCCAAAGCCAGCAGGCCCAGTGAGAGCCCGAAGTAAATAGGCGCCAAAATCCAGCGCGAGGCGTACATTGCGTTTTCGATAAAGCGTTCCATTGAATCTCACAGGCTATTACAAAATGGGCGCGAGTATATCAGTGCGAAAAGCACTGTGTTAAAGGCTTGGAAACAGCCTGTAAAAACATTTTCTGCTAGTGTCCACCCTCTCAGCATTGTTTACGGACAGGAAAACCGAACCATGGATCTGCGATTCCCCCTGGCTTGTTTTGGGCTTTCGATGGCTTTGCTCGCTGTCGGCGGCTGCTCTCCTGACGACGAACATCAGCAGGCCAGCCTTGAGGAACGCAGCGCAGCGTTCGAACAGAGCCTGGACGGGATCAAGGATCAGCAGCTCAAGGATGCTGTGGCCGACCTCGGCGGCTCCTTGTTGTTGCTCGAACGGGCACGCCTCAAGCTGCAAGACAAGCCGATAGAAACCGAATACGGTGCCGACGACCTGGCGGTGCTCAAGCACTACCCGAGCAGCCAGGCGCTTACCGATACCTATATCAACGGTTTGTTTGTACTGCGCAAAAATACAAGTTCCGATTACCTGACGGACCTGGAGCCGGTCTTCCCGTTCCCGCTTAACAGTGCATCCGAGTTCCCGTTCCCCCATGCGCTGGAATGGCAGTCGGTGACCCTGAGCAACAAGCAAGAGGTGCCTTTTGCGCCAGAATGGTCCGAGAGCGATCCCGGCATCCAGCTGAGCCCCTCCAGCGCCAACCTGAGCAACCCTGACGACCTGACCGTCACTTACCCCTATATCGACGGGGTTGAAACCGCCAACACCCAACAACCTCAACCCCTGACACTGCACGGCAAAGTCGAAGTCATCGCGCCGGGCAAAGTGGTCAATTTCAACCTCACTGCCAAGGACGTGGGTAAAACCAGCACCGACGGCACGATCAGCGTAACCCTGCTGGCACTGGGCAAGAACTTTGCCGAAGTGGATATCGTCAACAGCGCTGCACTGGCCGAACAAGTGCGTGACACCCCGCTCAATCCGCTGATCATCCAGGCCCGCGACCGTACCGGGCAGTTCCTGACACGCTCAGGCTCAATCAACGAAAACGCCGAACAACTGGCGTTTTATCAGCAGCAATTGGCCGAAATGCTCAAGCAAACTGCCTGGAGTGACGCTTTCGAGCAACAACTGGATAACGAGCAAAAGGCCTTCGATCAGCAGCACCCGCATCACTACAGCAAGGTGTACTTCAACGGTACCGTGGAAAATGTCGACATCAACGTGCTCGATTTCTCCACCGCCAATGTCACCCGCAAGTCCCTCGACCTGCCTGTGCGTACACTGGACAAAAACGTGCTGGGCAAAGACATACAGCCCCTGCCGCTCAACGTTGTGGTGTATGACGATCAGGCCGCCAACTATTTGAAAGACGCCACGCTGGCACCCGAGCAACTGGAAAAAAGCGTGGTGATCAGCCAGTCGGTGGACGATGCCAGTGCCGCGTCCCTTGAGTTCAGCCACCCTGCCACTTTCAACGGTGAAATGCTCGGTACGCTCCCGGACAGGTCTGACGCGCCGGTGACCTTTTTTGCTGAAGACGACAACGGTAATCGCAGCGAGCCACTGGAACTGCCCGCCGAAGCCTTCGATGTGGACCCGCATGCAGGCGTTATCACCTACGACCTCAACCTGTTCCCCGAAACGCCAGCCTATGCGGTGGGCTCAATCCCCCTGTTTATTGCCGACATCGACAAGCAAGAGCTGGATATCACCCGCCTGCCCAAAGGCCTTGAGCTCAAAGGCAATGCCCTGATCGTTGATCAAAAAGTGTTCCCGGCCGAGGCCTGGCGCTTTTATGCCAAGGACGACACGGGTAATTATCTGAAGGAAGTGGCCGCAGTCAGCCATAGAAGCGAGCCCGATGGGGCGCCCGCATTTGACGTGCACTACTTTTATGGCCAGCCGACCCGACTGGAAAGCTATGCCCGCACCGCGCTGAACCCTGTCGAGTACGGATTTGAAGTCAAACTCGACAAAGCCCCTGAAGCCAGCACGCCACAATAAAACGCTGCCTAGCCGTGGCAACGCCCGCCATTGATCTGCCGCAACTGGGCCTGCACATGCAGGCACCAGATCTGCGGGTCGTTGGCGAGTTCATAGCCATGCAGGGTCAGGCTTTCAACGATTGATTCAAGAATGGTTTCGGCCACGAACGGCCCTGGGAACGGGCCCTGCGCCTTGATCGTTGAGGGTTGTTCGCCTGCCAGGCCGGCGGCGAAGAGCAGTGTCCACATCCCGTTGTTGCCTGCCAGCGGTCGAATGCTGCATTCAATACGGGTCACCAGGCCCAAGCATTGGCGAGTAAGGCAAAGGTTGCGCGACATGACGGCGACCCTCGGTAGAGTCTGTCTTCAGCCGCAGACTACGGGCTGCATCGATCCGGTGACGACAGTGGTGTCCATGACCTGAGAATAGAAGAAAATTTGCGTATGAAAAGTCACCAATGACCAACGGCTTTGTCGATTGGCATCGCAGATCTGTGGGAGCGGGCTTGCCCGCGATTGGATTGCCGCGGTGTAACCATTCCTCCGCGTCGTTCGCATCGCGAGCAAGCCCGCTCCCACAGGTTTCGCTTTAAGGGATCAGGCCGGTTTTTTCGCTGCCAGGGCTTCCGCCAGCAACTCCTTTTCGGCTTCCTTGAGGTCGTCGTCGTTGATCATTTCAGCAATCACCCGCAACCGCTCGACTACCCGGGCATTGACGCTGCCTTCCGGGAATTGTCCCTCTGCATCCGGCTCTCCCGCAGGCTCACCCACCAGCAAACTCAGGGCCTCATCGGCCTGACGCACGGCATAGACGTGGAACTTGCCATCACGCACTGCCTGCAGCACCTTCTCGTCCAGCATCAGGGTAGCCACGTTGGCCTGCGGAATGATCGCGCCCTGCTCGCCTGTCAGCCCGCGTGCTTCGCAGAGTCGGAAGAAGCCTTCGATTTTCTCGTTGACCCCACCCACGGCCTGCACTTCGCCGAACTGGTTGATCGAGCCGGTAATGGCAAAACACTGCTTGAGCGGGGTTTTTGACAGTGCCGAAATCAGCGTACAGGCCTCCCCCAGCGACGCACTGTCGCCATCGACATAACCGTAGGACTGCTCCAGCGCGATGCTGGCCGAAATCGCCAGCGGAAACTCCTGAGCATAACGGCTGCCCAGGTATCCGGTCAGAATCATCACGCCCTTGGAGTGGATCGGCTGCCCCAGGTTAACTTCGCGCTCGATATCGACAATACCGCTGCCGCCCGGATACACCGTGGCGGAAATCCGCGCAGGCACACCAAAGGCCGAGTCGCCGACTTCCAGCACCGTCAGGCCGTTGCACTTGCCCACGGCCGCGCCATCGGTATCGATCAGGATGATCCCCGCCAGCATGTCATCCAGGATACGCGCCGAGACTCGTCCGGTACGGGTTGCCTTGGCCTTGAGCGCACGCTCGATATGACCCGCATCGGTCATTTCATCGCCCGCCAGGTGACGGATGAAGTCCGCTTCGCTGACCAGTTGGAACAGATCGCCAATACGCGCCGACAAACGTCCCTGGTGCTCGGCCAGACGCGCGCTGTAGGTCGCCAGCCGCGCCACTGCACCGGCGGTCAGCGGTGCCATGCCTTCTTCCGAAGTGCGTGTAGTGAGCAACTGGGCAAACTGCTCAAGGCTCTCATCAACCATCGGGATATCTTCGTCGAAGTCCACCAGAACCCGGAACATTTCCTGGAAGTCCGGATCCAGGTCCTGCAGCGTGTAATACAGCTGGCGGGCACCGATGATGATGACCTTGACCTGCAGGGGGATGACCTGCGGGTTGAGCGTCACGGTGGCCAGGCGCCCCATTTCGCCCAGCGGCGACTCCATCTTCAGCTTGCGCGATTGCAGGGCACGCTTGAGAGCATCCCAGACAAAAGGCTCGCTGAGCATTTTCTCGGCTTCAAGAATCAAAAAGCCGCCATTGGCACGGTGCAAGGCGCCCGGGCGCAACTGTCGATAAGTGGTGTAGAGCGCGCCCTGGTCAGTGCTGTATTCGATACGGCCAAACAGGTTGTCGTAGGTCGGGTGCGGCTCGAACACTACCGGCGCACCGCCGCTTAGCGGCTGCCCTACCACCAGGCTCGGCAGGTACTGCTCTTCAAGCAGCTTGCGCGCCTGGGCGTCGGTCTTGCTGTCGTCGACCAGTTGCTCGACCACGGTTTTCAGCAAGTAAACCTGCATCGCCTGCAGATAACCGCAAACCGCGGCATTTTCGGCGTATTTTTGCGACAACGGCGACAGCAACGGCTGCAGGGCCAGGGTGATGGTTTCTTCGTTCAGTTGGCGCAGCTGATTGTTCGACTCACGCTTCCACTGCGGCAGACTGGCCAGCTCTTCGTTCAGTCGCTCCTCCAGCTCGGAAATATCTTCATGGAAGCGTTCACGATCAGCCTCAGGCAATTGCGAAAACTCGGCCTCATCCAGCGCCTTGCCATCACTCATCGGCGTAAATGCCACGTTGCTGCTGTCGCGATAGAGCGCCACGCCTTTTTCCAGGGCCAGACGCTCGATCACATCCAGCGCACGGTCGTAACGCTGATTGAAGCCGCGGTCGATCGCGCTTTTGCGTTGTTGATACGTCGGGTGTTCAAACACTGCCGGGAAGGTCGCCAGCAGGTTGTCGATCAAGTGATTGATATCGCCAATAAAGGCACCAGCGCTACTGGACGGCAGCTCCAGGGCTCGCGGCTCACGGGGCTCATCGAAGTTGTTGACGTAGACCCAGTCGCTCGGCGACTTCAGGCGCTTGCCCTCGGCCTTGAGGTAGCGTTTGACGAACGAGAAACGACCGGTTCCCGGCTCGCCCATGACAAAAACGTTGTAACCCGGACGTGGCATGGCCACGCCGAACTGCAAGGCCTCGACCGCACGTTCCTGGCCGAGAATGCCGCGAAAAGGCTCCAGATCATTGGTGTTCGAGAAGCTGAACTGTTCAGCAGAAAAAGGACGGGTTAGCGCATCAGGCGCTAGACGCAAGCTGGTGGCAACAGAATCAGGCATCGGGCTTCCTTACATCGGGCGGGGCAGATGGCAGCATTCTGGCGCTGGCTGCACATCACTGGCAAGGCGAACAACACGGGAAAGCACGCCCCCCAATGTTTAGGGGCCAAAAATGTGCAGCAACAGCGATTGTTTTACAAAAAGCCACGGAACCCCCCGAACGTGCCTAGACTCCAAGCTGTTACGCGGCTGGACGGTATAACCGGCCCGTACTGGCGCTTCAGGGCCAGAAACCCTTGTCCATTGGTTGCATACCTATAGAGAACAAAGCTTATGAAACGGATTCTTCTTGGTACTCTCTTTACAGTTGTTTCCCTCAACGCCATGGCCCAGGCACCGGGCGGCCCTAACTGCGGTTGGGGCAACATGCTGTTTGAAGGCCAGCGCGGCACTCCTGCCCACTTCCTGGCATCCACCACAAACGGCACGTCCGGCAACGCCACCTTCGGCATGACCTCCGGCACCAACGGCTGTACCACCAAGGACGCCCTGACTTACGGCGGCAAATCGTGGATTGCCATGAATGGCATGATGAACGAGCTGTCCGAAGACATGGCCAAAGGCAATGGCGAAGCACTGACCACCTACGCGGTGGTACTGGGCGTCGCCCCTGAAGACCGCGAGCATTTCGCCGCCGTCACCCACGAGCACTTCCAGCAAATCTTCAGCAAAGCCGATGTCACGGCTGAAGACGTACACAGCAATACTCTGGCCATCCTCAAGGGCGATGCACGCCTGGCCAAATACGCCACCGCGGCGTAAGTAAATGAGACCCGCCCGCTCCTCTCGGAGCGGGTATTCTCCTGCTTCACTTCTCTTCGTCTGACAACAGTTGCCGAACATGCTCAAACGCCTTGCCTATCTGGCGCTCTGTGCCTGCGCCCCGCTGTATGCCGCACCCCATATCGACGATCAACGTGTGCAGCAGTTGGCCAACGACCCTTTCTGGATTTCGCTGGGGCACTACGAAGCCGGCAAGCTGAGCGGCTGGCGAAGCTATGTCAGCGACGACAAATTCTTTCTCGCCGCCCAGGGCGCCCATCACCCTGATGCCGAACTGCGTGCCACGGTTGAGGCGTTGTATGCGCCCTTGAGCCTGGGCGACAAACACCCGCAGTGCGTGTACCCGGCCCGTACCCGCTGGCTCAAGGCCCAACTGAATCTGACCGACCTGCCCAAGGCCGAATGCGCAGAGTTCAGCCAATGGTTCAAGGACGTGGCACCCCACAGCACGGTGATGATTTTCCCGGCGGCCTACCTCAACAGCCCGTCCTCCATGTTCGGCCATACCCTGTTACGCATCGACCAGGCCGATGTGCAGGACAACAAGACCGCCCTGCTCAGCTACGCGATCAACTTCGGCGCCTATATCGAGGGTTCCGACAACAGTATCCTGTACGCCTGGAAGGGCTTGGCCGGTGGCTATCCGGGCCTGTTCGCCCTGGTGCCCTATCAGGAGAAACTCTCGGAGTACCGGAGCCTTGAAAACCGCGACCTGTGGGAATACCGCCTTAATCTGACACCCGAAGAAACCCAACGCATGGTTGAACATGTGTGGGAACTCAAACAGATCCAGTTCGACTATTTCTTCTTTGACGAAAACTGCTCCTACCGCCTGCTGGAGCTGCTGCAAGTGGCCCGCCCGGGCCTGCAACTGACCACCCAGTTTCCGCTGACCGCGATCCCCACCGACACCGTGAAAGCGGTCAAGGAAGCCGGACTGGTTGAAAGTATCGAGTACCGCCCGTCCCGCGAACGGGAGCTGCTGGACCGGGCCAAGGCCCTCGATCCAGAAGAGCAGCAATGGGTATTGCAGGTCAGCGCCGATCAAGCCCAATTGCAAACCCCGGCCTTCAAGGCGCTACCCAAAGCGCGCCAGGCGTTGATTATCGACGCGGCTTACCGGCTTGAGCGGTACCGGGCCAATGGCCTTGAGCGCGATCCTGCACGCTCGCAGCGCAGTTTCGAACTGCTACGGGCGATCAATCAGAACCCCGCGCCAGAACTGCAAGTCGACAAACCCGAACTGCCTGAAAACGGCCACGAGTCGCGCACCTGGCAGCTGGGCGCCGGTAGCCGTGACGACAAGGCCTTTGCCGAATATGGCCTGCGCATGGCTTACCACGACCTCAACGACAACGCACCGGGCTTTCCCCTGGGCGCGCAGATTGAAATTCTGCAACTGAAACTGCGCCAGTACGAAGGCAACAAGTGGCAAGTGCAACAACTGGACCTGGCCAATATCCGCTCCCTGACCCCGCGCAATGACCTGCTGCAACCCTGGTCATGGCAAGTGGGCGGCGGGCTGGAACGGGTACTCGGCAAGCATGGCGACGAAAACCTGGTCAGTCATGTCAATGGCGGTGCAGGCGGCACCTGGCAATTGGCGGACAATATGCTCGGTTTCGCTCTCGGTACGGTACGCATCGAGCACAACAACGACTTCGCGGCGTTTGTGTCACCGGCAGCGGGCTTCAATACCGGGCTTCTTTGGCGTAACCCGGTGGGCAACCTGAGCCTGGAAGCCAAGGGCGACTACTTCACCAACGGTGAAGTCCGTCGTAGCCTGAGCCTTAATCAGCAATGGGAAGTTTCGCGAAATCTTGGTCTGCGCCTGAGCGCACAGCGTGAGTTCAGCAAACTGACCACCCCTATCAACGAAGTGATGCTGGAGCTGAAGTGGTATCACTACTAAGGAGTTTTCAAGACATGGTTGTTAATTGTGATTCCCTCGAGCAGGTGCGCGAGAAAATCGATGGGCTGGATCGCCAGATTGTCGGCCTGATCGCCGAGCGCGGGGCTTACGTATCGCAAGCGGCGCGGTTTAAAAAAGACAGCGATGCGGTCAGGGCGCCGCAGCGGGTTGAGCAGCTGATTGGCAAGGTGCGGACGTTGGCCGATGAGCTGGGCGCCAACCCGGACGTCACTGAAAGCGTCTACCGCGCCATGATCGCGGCCTTTATCGAACAGGAACTGGCTGAACACAAGACGCTTGCAAAATAGACAGCCCCAATGTGGGAGCGGGCTTGCCCGCTCCCACAGGATGGGGTTACACCACGCCTTGGGCCAGCATTGCGTCGGCAACTTTGACGAAACCGGCAATGTTCGCGCCTTTTACGTAGTTGATCCGCCCGTTTTCCTCGCCGTAGTGCACGCAAGCGTGGTGGATCGACTGCATGATGTTGTGCAACTTGCTGTCCACTTCGCCGGCCGTCCACAGCAGACGCATGGCGTTTTGCGACATTTCCAGCCCGCTCACCGCCACGCCACCGGCGTTGGATGCCTTGCCCGGTGCAAACAAAATACCTGCTTCGATAAACAGATCGACCGCTTCCAGGGTGGTCGGCATGTTCGCACCTTCAGCCACGCACACGCAGCCATTGGCCAGCAACGTACGGGCCGCTTCAGCGTCCAGCTCATTCTGGGTAGCGCATGGCAGCGCGATATCACACGCCAGGCTCCACGGGTGCTGCCCTGCCAGGAATTCAACCCCGAACTGCCCCGCCAACTCGCTGATACGGCCGCGCTTGACGTTTTTCAGTTCCATGAGCGCTTCCCACTGCTCTTCGCTCAAACCGGCTTCGCAATACAGCGTGCCTTCGGAATCCGACAGCGAAATAACCTTGCCGCCCAGGTCCATGACCTTGCGCGCGGCGTATTGCGCCACGTTACCCGAGCCCGAAATCGCCACGCGCTTGCCGTCGATGCGCTGGCCGCTGCGCTTGAGCATTTCCTGGGCGAAGTACACACAACCAAAGCCGGTAGCTTCAGGACGGATCAGACTGCCACCGTAGCTCATGCCTTTGCCGGTCAATACGGAGGTGAACTGGTTGCTCAGGCGCTTGTACTGACCAAACATAAAGCCGATTTCGCGGGCGCCGACACCGATGTCGCCTGCTGGCACATCAACATCCGAACCGATATGGCGATACAGCTCGCTCATAAAGGCCTGGCAGAAACGCATGACTTCGGCGTCGCTCTTGCCCTTGGGGTTGAAGTCCGAACCGCCCTTGCCGCCGCCCATGGGCAAGGAGGTCAGGGAGTTCTTGAAGGTTTGCTCAAAGGCCAGAAACTTGAGGACGCCCAGATTCACCGACGGATGAAAACGCAGACCGCCCTTGTACGGACCAATGGCGCTGTTCATCTGGATACGGAAGCCGCGGTTAACCCGCACTTTGCCTTCGTCATCTACCCACGAAACGCGGAACACGATCGCACGCTCTGGTTCGCAAATGCGCTCAAGAATCCCTGAAGTCAGATAATGCGGATTGGCTTCAAGAAACGGCCACAGACTGCGAAGGACCTCTTCCACTGCCTGGTGGAATTCTGGTTGGTCCGGGTCACGTTTTTTCAGGCGGGCAAGGAACTGGTCGACGGATTCGATCATGGTAAGTCTCGGCAAATTTATTGTCGTTAAACGGAGATTGACCGGAACTTTATCAATTCATGTGGCACCGCGACAGCGCAAAATGTCGCAGTTATGAATTTAAATGGTGCATTTATATAAATAGCACCGATTTATCGGGCTTTTGCGCACCAAAAAAATACTTCTTGTACCCAGTTTCGCACCAACTTATAAACGCCAAAATCCCATTGTGGGAGGGGGAAAAGGTTTGTGATGCGCAAAAAAAACGGCGCCCGAAGGCGCCGTTCTGTTATGCAAACTGCCCTTACTGGGCCAGTTTTTTGTGACGCACACGGTGCGGCAGGGTAGCCGCTTCGCCGAGGCGCTTTTTACGGTCAGCTTCGTACTCGGTGTAGTTACCTTCGAAGAAGATCGCCTGCGAGTCGTCTTCGTACGCCAGGATGTGAGTCGCGACGCGGTCAAGGAACCACCGATCGTGAGAGATCACAATGGCGGCGCCAGGGAAGTCCAGCAGTGCTTCTTCAAGCGAACGCAATGTCTCAACGTCAAGGTCGTTGGACGGTTCGTCGAGCAGCAGCACGTTGGCGCCCTCTTTCAAGGTCAGGGCCAGGTGCAGGCGACCACGCTCACCACCGGACAGATCCTTGACGAACTTCTGCTGATCGCCACCTTTGAAGTTGAAACGACCTACATAGGTACGCGACGGGATTTCATAGTTACCAATACGGATCACATCGGAACCGTCAGAAATCGCCTGGAACACCGTCTTGCTGCCATCCAGGTCGTCACGGCTCTGGTCAACGCACGCCAGTTGCACGGTTTCACCGATTTCGATGCTGCCCGAATCCGGCTGTTCCTTGCCCATCAGCATGCGGAACAGGGTCGATTTACCGGCACCGTTACCACCGATCACGCCAACAATGGCGCCTTTGGGCATGGCGAACGACAGGTTGTCGATCAGCACGCGATCGCCGTAACCCTTGGAGACGTTCTTGAACTCGATAACCTTGTCACCCAGGCGCGGACCGGCCGGGATGTAGATTTCGTTGGTTTCGCTGCGCTTCTGGAATTCCTGCGACTGCAGTTCTTCGAAACGTTGCAGACGGGCCTTGGACTTGGACTGACGCGCCTTGGCACCTTTGCGAACCCATTCCAGCTCGTCTTTCATGGCCTTTTCATGGGCCGACTGCTGCTTGGATTCCTGGGCCAGACGATCGGACTTGGCTTCCAGCCAGCCCGAATAGTTGCCCTCGTAAGGAATGCCCGCACCGCGGTCAAGCTCCAGAATCCAGCCCGCTACGTTATCCAGGAAGTAACGGTCGTGCGTAATCGCAACCACGGTACCCGGGAAGTCGTGCAGGAAGTGCTCCAGCCAGGCGACCGAATCGGCATCCAGGTGGTTGGTCGGTTCATCGAGCAGCAGCATGTCCGGGGCCGACAGCAGCAGGCGACAAAGGGCAACACGGCGCTTCTCACCACCCGACAGGTGCTCTACCTTGGCATCCCAGGCCGGCAGGCGCAGCGCATCGGCTGCAACTTCCAGCTGGCGCTCAAGGTTGTGCCCGTCGCTTGCTTGCAGGATCGCTTCGAGCTTGGCCTGTTCTGCGGCCAGCTTGTCGAAGTCGGCATCAGGGTCGGCATATTCGGCATACACTTGATCAAGACGCGCCTGAGCGTCCTTGATCACGCTAACGGCTTCTTCAACCACTTCGCGTACGGTTTTGCTCGGATCCAGCTGCGGTTCCTGCGGCAGGTAACCGATGTTCAGGTCCGGCATCGGACGGGCTTCGCCGTCGAACTCGGTGTCAACGCCTGCCATGATTTTCAACAGGGTGGATTTACCCGAACCGTTCAAGCCGAGTACGCCGATTTTGGCCCCCGGGAAAAACGACAGGGAGATGTTTTTCAGGATTTCCCGCTTCGGCGGAACAACTTTGCTCAGCCGATGCATGGTGAAAACGTAAGAGCCTGTTTTGCCTGCTTTGTCACTTTTTGACATGGTTTGATTCGCCTTTAATCCTGTGTTTTCAGTGCTTTAATGGTAGCGAAAACGCTTAAATTCTGGAAAGCAAAACGTTAGGTTTTGCATTGACCTTACCCTGTTCCTGACTATACTTAGAAAAGTTATGTTTTATGAGGGAGCAACATGGATTTCCAGGTCATAGAGCAGATTGTGAATGGTGCTCGTAGAAAGCTGCTGGTGCAAGACTGCATCCCGGTTTACTACCCCAATCTTTACATCACCATGGAGCACTCCGGCAGAGCACTGGAAACAACAAAGAAGTACCTTGAGCATCTGATTGTGCTTGAACAGTTTCTGTCCTTTTCCTCCATTGATCTGATTTCTCGCCTCGAACAGCGCCCTCACAGCCAATACCTGACAGACAGTGAGCTTTCTAGATTTGTGTCGGACGCGGGGTTTCGCAAGGAAACCTTGGCCATGAAGTATGCGGGGATACGTTTACATCCGACTGCATACAGATCCGTTGGCAAAGCCCATGCGCAGCAGCGAATCGAAGCGGTACGCGACTATCTGGGCTTCCTCTATGACAAGTTGGGTGATCACTCAACACGATATGAGGCGGTTGACGATCTGAAGAAGCGCATCAACCGCAAGATCAAAGCAGCCAGACCTGCGTGGAAAAAAAAGCGAACGGAAGAGATGAAGGGCCTAACGAGTCAGGAGCGAACTCGATTGCTGGAAATCATGCATCCGAATAGCGCCGAGAACCCCTTTTCAGATGGCGCAATCAGGCTGCGTAACTACATCATTTTGCTGTTGGGACTCGACATGGGGCTGCGACGCTCCGAGATGCTGCTGATCAAGACCAGCGATATTCACTGGCACAGTCGTCAACTGGCGGTGGTCAACCTGGAGGATGAGAGCCTCGATCCGCGAACGATGGCTCCGCAATTCAAAACCCACGAGCGCATGTTGGTGATGACCGATGAACTCTATGACGCGATTACTGAGTACGAATCGAAATATCGCCAAAGAAGGCCCCGTAGCGGCACATCGCAAGCGAGGAAGCATCCGTTTTTGCTGGTGGCGCACAAGCGAAATGAGGGCGGGCCTCTGACCATCAAGGCAATCGATGGCGTTCTGTCCAGGGTTCGAGAAATAGCGCCGGAAATGGCTCATGTGCACCCGCATATTCTCAGGCATGACGCGGTCTACACGATGCTGGAAAGCATGCGTGAGGAGCTGGCAGCGTTCACGCCGGAGGATCGCACCACGCAAGTTCAAAAGACCCTCACATGGATGTTCGGCTGGAGTCCCGAATCGAACATGCCCGGCCTCTACGGCGCGAAGTTCTGGAAGGAGGAGGCAGACAAAGCGATACAGAAACGGGCCGAGCGGTTTAAGGCCAATCGTCAGAAAGCCGGCACGACACCAGGAGGTTCAGCGTGAACATCGCCGTCGAAGCACTTCAGGCACCCACGAAGGACAGCCTCGATGCATGGCTGAGCGCGCCTCGCTTGGCGAAATGTGGGGAGGTGTTCACACCCGCAGAACCAATGTGGAAACCGGATAAATCGGCCAGAATCTCAGTCAACTGGGAAGCGGCCCTTGCCTGCGTCTCGCCGGATTGGCAGCCCTGGTTGCACGCCGCCCTGGCGTATCGAATGGCCGATCAGGTAGCGGACTCGGTTGCTCAGCTCGCCAGTGTGTTGTCGCGGGCTGCTCAGGCCGGGCTTGACCCGCTCAACGAGAATCACCTGATCGCTCTGCGGGAGCGCTTTAACGGGAACGAATCCAGTACTCTCGGCGCTTTCATGGCCTTTTGGCACGACTGCGAATCCCTCGAACAACGTCCGCCGCGAACCCTGATCGAGGCCTACCAGGCACTGCCCAGGAAAAAGGGTTCCAGCAAGGATGTGGTCCTCAGCCTGGCCCCCGAAGAAGGCCCGCTCACGCAGGTGGAGCAGGACGCGCTGCACCAATGGATACATGAGCAGTTCTGTCACGGTCAGCTAGATCCCGAGCAGTACCTGTATCTGCGCCTGTTGATGATTTACGGGCAGCGTGGCGCTCAGGTACGCATGATGGTTTTTGGTGATTTCACGAAAACCGACCAGGGCTGCAAGGTCAGGTTTCATTGGGCAAAGCAAAAAGACGACGAGGCGGGTTGGCGAACAAAGTCCGAAACCTTCAGTCTGGATGAGGACCTCTACAACACCGTGCAGGCTTACAAGGACATGGTTCTGGCGCAACTCTGGCAAACCTATCCAGACGGTGCCGACTGGAATGCAGCCATTGAGAATGTGCCGCTCTTTCGTCGGAAGCTGGATGATGAGGCAGAATTTTCGGAGCGGTTTGATCCCCCTGTTTTGCTGGATAGCCCCCTGCAAAAAGCCCTCGAAGAGGCACCGCAGCCGATCTTTCATGTTGGATCAACCACGGTTCGGAGATGGCTTAAGCGAATCGAGCGGATGGAGGGCTTTCCGATTTCGCCTCGCACCCATCAGCCGCTGAAAGTGACACGGGGACACCGGTTCAGGCACACCCTCGGCACGGACCTGTCCAATGCGGGGCTGGACGAGTGGTCGATGGCCCGCGCATTGATGCACAAAAATACTCAGACAGTGCGAAAGTACCGCCAGGTGTCGGCTGAACTGCTGGCGTTGATCGACGCGAAGATGAGCGACCATCTGGCCTTGGTTGTGAATGCGTTCACCGGGATCATCGTCACGGATCGCACCTCAGCAAAGAACGGGGATCGAGCGGATCGACAAATCGAGGATGTGGCAGTGTGCGGTGCCATTGCCACCTGCCATCTCGATGCCCCCTTCACTTGTTATCCCTGCGGAAAATTCCAACCCCTGCTGGACGCCGATCACGGCGCGGTTCTGGAGCGGTTGGAGCGTCGTCGGGCGCAAACCCTTGCCACGGATAAAACGACCGGCGTGCTCTGGGATCGGGCCATTCTGGCGTGCCGCAAGGTGATTCTGGATTGTGAGGCCATGCGCCAATCAGGGAGGAAAGGCGAGTGACCGATGCGTTTGATTCTGAGCCGACGAACAATATTGTCGATTTTAAGCCCAGGAGCCAACTGGCTGCGGAGGCTCAGCTCGCGGCGTTTATCCAATGGGCAAAACAGACCCTGCCCAAAGGCATTCCCAATCGCGTGCACGAGAGTATTTGCTGGGAAGACGGCAGTTGGCACGAGCATGGCCTCAAAAGCTGCAGCTTCACGGCACTGGGATCGACCAGAGTTGCCCCGAAGGCGATACAGGCACCCTTCACGGAGTTTGCCAAGGCCATCATGGTGTACCGGCGGGTGTATTTGCAGAAAAAGGCTGTTGGAGAGTGGCTGGATGCCCTGAAGGTGCTGGAAGCCGCCCTGTTCGAGTTGACCGGCACGCGGGATGTGACGCAGGTGTCCACCGCGGTCTGTAATAAAGCGTGCGAGCACCTGAACCGTCACTGGGCAAAAGGCGACACCGCATACCGTTCCGGGCTGGCACTTGCGGCCCTCATCCCCCTGATGCGGGCCAAAAAACTGCTCAAGACCGATTTTCGGTGGACCTCTCCGCTGACGCTGAAGCCCCGTGGCACACTCAAGCAACAAAAAGAGGATCGGGAACAGAAGCTGCCCAGGCCCGAAGCGATCAAAGCGCTCGGGGAGATGTTCAATAACGAATTGACACGCCCGCTCGATATCGTTGTGACATCCGCCTGTGCGCTGTTGCTGAGCGCCCCGAGTCGTGTGGGTGAATTGGCGGATATTGAATTGGATTGCCTAGTGTTCAAAGAGGACACCCAGGGTAAGGGGCGCCTGTTCCTGCGCTGGTATGCGGAAAAGATAAACCAGGTCACGCTGAAGCCCGTCGTTAAGCCCGAGATGGAGCCGGTCGTCGAGCGTGTCATCACCTTACTGCAACCGATCACCGATGAGGCGCGGGCTTACGCCGCCTGGCTGGAAGACCATCCCGATGAGTTCCCGCCCCATGAAGGGCTGCCCCCCAAGGGACCTGATGAACCGCTCACCTGTGCCGAAGCCTGTGCCGCGCTGAAACTCTCCAGTCGTGAGAACGCTTGGCGATCCCAATTCAATGCCAACTTCCTCAAACCCCTGGAGCAGAAAAAGGCGCTCAGCCCCGCCGCCCGAGACCTGTTGGCCGAAATCCGTGAAGGATGGGATACCAGCACAGGGAAGCAGATCCGCGCCAAGGGCAAGCTCCAGGGTGTTGAGTTTGACGACCGGTGTGTGATCACGCTGCGCAAGCTCAATGTGCTGTTGCGGGAGAAGTATCTCCCGAAGGATTTTCCATACACCACGTCGTACACGCAGGGTAAAGCACGGGTGAAGTACCGTGATGCCTTGTTCACCGTGCGCACGGGAGCGCTGGCTGAAGACTCAAGCCACATTGCTGTGACACACGGGTTTGGTGTAGAGATCGCGGTGAGCACTATCCGAATGGCTGTGGAATTAGGCGGTTCGAACAACCCGGTAAGGAAAAGTCTGTTCGAGCGCCATGGATACCCCGGTGTCAAGGTCAACACGCACGCGTTTCGGCACGAATTGAACACGCGGATGCACCAGGCCGGTCTGTCGCAGCTGCTGATTGACGCCTTCTCCGGGCGCACGACGATGGGATCGGTCTACAACCACGAGACCATCGAGGAGCGCACTCAAGGGGTTGCGGCGTACCACCCCAAAACCAAGCAGAGCACAGCGACTCAGCGTCTGGAGAAGGTCAAAACCAATCAGCCACTGAGCCTGATTGAGGTGATGGAACTGCGCGAGGGTGAGCAGGACCGCATTATCCATCAAACCCATCTCGGCGTTTGTGTGCACAACTTCGCGTCCGAGCCCTGCCCGAAAATGGGCGCTTGTCTGGACTGCGGGCGGCTTGGCTGCGTCAAGGGGGATGAGGTGAAGTTGGCCAACCTCAAGGAAGAAAGCGACGACCTCAAACGCCGCCTCGATAAAGCCCTGGATGCACGGTCTCGGGGTGTGTTTGGGGCATCGGAGTCGGCCAAAAAACTGGGTGAGAAGCTCTTTAAGTGCGAGGCGCTAATCCAAATGCTGGAAAACTCCGAACTCGAAAACGGTGACATTGTGTGGAACGCCGATAACGGTTGGACGCTGACCAAAAATGCCGCCGCAATGTCGGGGCTGATCGAGGTCAAAGTCATTGAAGAGAACCAGACGCAAGAGGCGTTGTCATCGTTGGATGACGTCTTAGCTTTGCTTGATGAGATCGAGGGTTAACGATGGGGCATTTAACGCCAAAGGATGAGAAACGCATCATTAAGCTGATTGAGGAATGGTCAGAGCCGAAGCTGACCTGGCCTTTGCTCGTTGAGGCCTGCAAAGAAAAACTGGGTATCAGTCGTGCTCGCCAGTCCCTGATGAATCTACCTGCCGTGGATTTAGCGATGAAGAATTGCAAGGCGGCATTGAAGGCTCAGAAGCTGAAACCGGGCTGGATTAGCGATATTCAGGCAGCCAACGAGCACATTGAGAAACTGACAGCGAACAATCAGAAGCTGTTAGCTGCTGTTCGAGATATGCATAGCCGTTTTTTGATCTGGCAAGCCAATGCCGATATGCATGGGCTAACGCAATCAATGTTGGAGCGGCCGGTTTCACAGCTTCAAAAGAAGACATGATTGCGCAATAGCGCGTACTGACCAGCCGTTCGCATTCCAGCTGACTTGGAGTTGACCATCTTCACATCTGTCGTTTGGTCAACGACCTCGTAGTGTCGACCAACAGTTACCGTCACGATGTCTCCTGCCCAAGAAACTTTATAGCAATCAGCCCCCTCCCAAGAGTTTCCTGATTCGTGGCCGGCTGCTAAGGACTGTTACCCTCCATAAGCTCGCAAATCGCGATCTGCGGAGAAAATTATCTCAGTCACTTTTAGGTTGCTGTGATCGCGTGAGTGGTGGGTGCTGTAACTGACTCCTCCCGCAACCTTGAACAGATACCCTTCGACCTCACCTTTATTGTCTTGAGCAACACCTACCTCAATCAGTGGCTCCATTTTCCAGTTGTCACCTCCTCGTAGATGGCCAGGTGAATCGCCCCGGGTTTCCTAGACACTCTCCAGGCTCGCTGCGTAACGCTTTTCAAACTCTACCGGTGACAGCTGAT
>NZ_WIVQ01000071.1:0-23547 GCF_009600545.1 Pseudomonas sp. FSL R10-1339
CCTTGCAGCCAGTGCTGCATGGCGGCGAGCAAGCCATCCCGTTCCGCCAGCCAGAGGGCGCGTTTTTGCAGGCGTGTGGGCAGGTCGCCGGCGCTGGTGAGGGCGCGCCGATTGGCTTCAAGATCGTCCAGCGGGCCGGCGTGTTCTTCGCGCAGACGCACGGTCTCGGTCAGCCAGAGGCGTTGTAATGGGGAAAGTTGATTCACAGGCCAGTCCATTCAAGTGAGCCATGAGCATAACCGCTGTTAGTCAGGCGGGGTACTGTCGGCGCAGGTGGCTCTGGTATCCTCGGCGCCATGAAAAAAACACTCCCCCTTAGCCTGATCGCGGCACTCGCTGAAAACCGCGTGATTGGCGTCGACAACAGCATGCCGTGGCATTTGCCAGCGGATTTCAAATATTTCAAGGCCACCACCCTGGGCAAGCCGATCATCATGGGTCGCAAGACCTGGGATTCGCTGGGCCGCCCGTTGCCGGGCCGGCTTAATCTGGTGGTCAGTCGTCAGACCGGCTTGCAGCTTGAAGGTGCCGAGGTATTTGCATCCCTTGAGGCGGCTGTGGAGCGTGCCGAGGCGTGGGCAATCGAGCAAGGCGTCAGTGAAGTGATGCTGATTGGCGGCGCGCAGTTGTACACCCAGGGATTGGTGGATGCCGACCGGTTGTACCTGACGCGAGTGGGCCTGAGCCCGGAAGGCGATGCGTGGTTCCCTGAGTTCGATCAGGCGCAGTGGAAACGGGTATCAGAGGAATTGCACGAGGCTGCAGAGGGCAAGCCGGCGTTCAGTTTTGAGGTGTGGGAAAGGGCTTAGTTACAAAAAGCCCCTCACCCCAACCCTCTCCCGGAGGGAGAGGGGGCTGATCTGTGGTGTTACGCAAATCTGCTTTTGCCTTTAATCCCCTCTCCCTCCGGGAGAGGGTTAGGGCAAGCTTTTAGGCGTGCGCCAGATCACCATGATCGTCTTCAGCCAGGATGGCCTTGTCGGTCTGGTGCAGGATCTGGCTGGTGACGGTGCCTGCCACCATCGAACCGCTGACGTTCAGTGCCGTACGGCCCATGTCGATCAGGGGCTCGACCGAAATCAGCAATGCCACCAGCGACACCGGCAATCCCATGGCCGGCAACACGATCAGTGCAGCGAAGGTTGCACCACCGCCCACACCGGCCACGCCTACCGAACTCAAGGTCACGATGGCCACCAGCGATGCGATCCACACAGGGTCCAGCGGGTTGATGCCCACGGTCGGGGCAACCATCACCGCCAGCATGGCCGGGTACAGACCGGCACAGCCGTTCTGGCCAATGGTCGCGCCAAACGAAGCGGCAAAGCTGGCGATCGAAGACGGAATGCCCAGGCGTCGGGTTTGCGCTTCGATGCTCAACGGGATGCTGGCCGCGCTCGAACGGCTGGTGAAAGCAAAGGTCAGAACCGGCCATACCTTGCGGAAGAAGCGCAGCGGGTTAACCCCGGAAAACGACACGATCACGCCGTGAATCACAAACATCAGCGCCAGGGCGATGTAGGACACCACCACAAAGCTGCCGAGTTTGATGATGTCCTGCACGTTGGACATGGCGACCACTTTGGTCATCAAGGCCAGTACGCCGTAGGGGGTCAGTTTCATCACCAGGCGCACCAGGCGCATCACCCAGGCTTGCAGGGTATCGATGGCGCTGAGGATCTTGCCGCCTTTTTCCGGCTCGTCCTTGAACAGCTGCAACGCGGCGATGCCCAGGAATGCCGCGAAAATCACCACGCTGATGATCGAGGTCGGCTTGGCACGGGCCAGGTCGGCAAACGGGTTTTGCGGGATAAACGACAGCAGCAGTTGTGGCACGTTCAGGTCCGACACCTTGCCCGCGTAGTCGCTCTGGATCACTTGCAGGCGGCTCATTTCTGCAGCACCGGCCACCAGGCCATCGGCGGTGAGGCCGAACAGGTTGGTCAGGCCGATACCGATCAGTGCCGCGATCATGGTGGTAAACAGCAATGTGCCGATGGTCAGGAAGCTGATCTTGCCGAGGGACGAAGCGTTATGCAGACGGGCTACGGCGCTGAGGATCGAGGCGAATACCAGCGGTATCACGATCATTTGCAGCAATTGCACGTAGCCACTGCCGACCAGGTCGAACCAGCCAATGGAGGCTTTCAGTGTCGGGCTGTCTGTACCGTAGGTCAGGTGCAGGCACAGGCCGAAGACCACGCCTATAACCAGTGCCAGCAAGACTTTTTCCGCCAGGCTCCACGCAGTGTGGCGGGTCAGCGACAAGCCGAACAGCAACGCGAGGAACACCAGCAGATTGAGGATCAGCGGGAAATTCATGAAAGCTCCGAGGGGACGACTTGTACCAGTCTTGGATGTAACTATTGCGAACCGGAAATCGTAACAGGTTGATATATCTACAAATATACCGATGTGGAATGACAACCAAGGTTTTTGGAATAAGCAGGTGGCGCAGACAGGACGATGATAGTCGTGCCCAAGCCAAAAACTGTCATACAGGTTTGTTAGCGTCTGTGCTTTTGACTAGGAGCATAGCTGATGAACCTGACCGCCAAGCTGACAGCGTTAACTCTGTGTATGGGGCTTGCGGGCCAGGTGTTGGCCACAGAACTCAAATACTGGCCCGCCGATCAGGCCAGGCAACTGGACGCCATGATTGCGGCCAACGCGAACAAGGGTAATTTCGCGGTCTTTGACATGGATAACACCAGCTACCGCAACGATCTGGAAGAAGCGCTGCTGCCGTTTATGGAAAACAAGGGCCTGATCACCCGTGACAGTCTCGACCCGTCGCTCAAACTGATCCCGTTCAAAGACACTGCCGAACATAAAGAAAGCCTGTTCAGTTACTACTATCGCTTGTGCGAAGTGGACGACATGGTGTGTTACCCGTGGGTGGCCCAGGTGTTTTCCGGCTTTACCCTGCAACAGCTCAAGGGTTACGTGGATGAGCTGATGGCCTCGGGCAAACCGGTGCCAGTGACTTACTTCGAGGGGGATGTGGTCAAGACCTCCGAGGTTCAGCCGCCCAAGGTGTTTACCGGACAGGTCGAACTGTTCAACAAACTGATGGAAAACGGCATTGAGGTCTATGTCATGACCGCGGCTTCGGAAGAGCTGGTGCGCATGGTCGCGGCCGATCCCAAGTACGGTTACAACGTCAAACCGCAAAACGTGATTGGCGTGAGTACGCTGCTCAAGGACCGCAAAACTGGTGAGCTGACCACTGCCCGCAAACAGATCAGCGCCGGTACATACAACGAGAAAGCCAACCTGGGGCTGGAGTTGACCCCTTATCTGTGGACTCCGGCGACATGGATGGCGGGCAAGCAGGCGGCGATCCTGACCTATATCGACCAGTGGAAAAAGCCGGTGCTGGTGGGCGGCGATACGCCGTCCAGTGATGGCTATATGCTATTTCACGGCGTGGACGTGGCCAAGGGCGGGGTGCACTTGTGGATCAACCGCAAAGACAAATACATGGCGCAACTGGAAGGCATGATGGCCAAGAATGCGGCGGCGCAAGCCAAAGAGGGGTTGCCGGTAACGGCGGATAAAAACTGGGTAATCGTCAAGCCGGATCAGATCCAGTAGTGACGTAGCAGCTGCCGAGGGACGAAGGCTGCGTTCGGCGACGTAGTCGTCGTAAACCTGAGTCTTCAATATTTCTGATGTACCGAAGTGTCTGATTTCACGACGGCTTTGCCGCCGAACGCAGCCTCGTTCCTACGGCAACTGCTACAGAGTTGGTGTATGAACCAAAAATCCCGGCACATGGCCGGGATTTTTGTTCAACGTATTGGCTTATGGCACCAATTTGTCCAACAGCGCTTTATCACGCACCGCGCCCTTGTCGGCGCTGGTGGCCAGCAACGCATAGGCCTTGAGGGCCGTGGTGACTTTGCGCGGACGCACTTCCACCGGCTTCCAGCCTTTCTTGTCTTGCTCGGCACGACGGGCTGCCATCTCTTCGTCGCTGATCAACAGGTTGATCGAACGGTTCGGGATGTCGATCAGCACTTTGTCGCCGTCCTGCACCAGGCCAATCGCGCCACCAGCGGCTGCTTCCGGTGAAGCATGACCGATGGACAGGCCCGAAGTACCGCCCGAGAAACGACCGTCGGTGAGCAGCGCACAGGCTTTGCCCAGGCCTTTGGATTTCAGGTACGACGTCGGGTAGAGCATCTCTTGCATGCCCGGGCCGCCTTTAGGGCCTTCGTAACGGATGATCACGATGTCGCCGGCCTGTACTTCGTCCGCCAGAATGCCGCGCACGGCGCTGTCCTGGCTTTCGAAGATCTTGGCGTTGCCTTCGAACACGTGGATCGACTCGTCGACGCCCGCGGTTTTAACCACGCAACCATCCAGAGCGATGTTGCCGTACAGCACGGCCAGGCCGCCTTCTTGCGAGTAGGCGTGCTCGACACTGCGGATGCAGCCGTTTTCACGGTCGTCGTCGAGGGTGTCCCAGCGGGTCGACTGGCTGAACGCGGTTTGCGTCGGGATACCGGCCGGGCCTGCACGGAAGAACGTGTGCACGGCTTCGTCGTCAGTCTGGGTGATGTCCCATTTGGCGATGCCTTCGGCCATGGTCTTGCTGTGTACGGTCGGCAAATCGGTGTGCAGCAGGCCGCCGCGGGCCAACGAGCCAAGGATGGAAAAAATACCACCGGCGCGGTGAACGTCTTCCATATGGTACTTCTGAATGTTCGGCGCCACTTTGCACAGCTGCGGCACATGACGTGACAGGCGGTCGATGTCTTTAAGGTCGAAGTCGATTTCGGCTTCTTGGGCCGCAGCCAGCAAGTGCAGGATGGTGTTGGTCGAACCGCCCATGGCGATGTCCAGCGTCATGGCGTTTTCGAACGCCTTGAAGTTGGCGATATTGCGCGGCAATACCGACTCGTCGTTCTCGACGTAGTACTGGCGGCACAGATCAACGATGGTGCGTCCGGCTTGCAGGAACAATTGTTCGCGGTCGCTGTGGGTAGCCAGTGCCGAGCCGTTGCCCGGCAAGGCCAGACCCAGGGCTTCGGTCAGGCAGTTCATAGAGTTGGCAGTGAACATGCCGGAGCACGAACCGCACGTCGGGCAAGCGCTGCGCTCGTACTCGGCAACTTTCTCGTCAGAAGCGCTGGAGTCGGCGGCGATCACCATGGCGTCTACCAGATCCAGACCGTGGCTGGCGAGCTTGGTCTTGCCTGCTTCCATCGGCCCGCCGGAAACGAAAATCACCGGGATGTTGAGGCGCAAGGAGGCCATCAGCATGCCAGGGGTGATCTTGTCGCAGTTGGAGATGCACACAATGGCGTCGGCGCAGTGGGCGTTGACCATGTATTCCACGGAGTCGGCGATGATCTCGCGGCTAGGCAGCGAGTACAGCATGCCGTCATGGCCCATGGCGATGCCGTCGTCGACGGCAATGGTGTTGAATTCTTTGGCAACGCCGCCTGCGCGCTCGATCTCGCGGGCTACCAGCTGGCCCATGTCCTTGAGGTGGACGTGGCCGGGTACGAACTGGGTGAAGGAGTTGGCAATGGCGATGATCGGCTTTTTAAAGTCGGCATCTTTCATCCCCGTGGCGCGCCACAAAGCGCGGGCACCGGCCATGTTGCGGCCATGGGTGGAGGTTTTCGAACGATAGTCAGGCATGGAGCAACTCCGGGCGGCTAATCAGGTAACAAACAGGGAAGTGAGCTTCTAATGACAGGCGGATCACACAGAAAATGACCACGTATCCGCGAGTTGCCGTAAACGCTGCGGGATCGCCGCGCGTCTGGGCTTGAGCTCATAAACCCGCCGGGGATGATTGGCGATGAATGCGTCGATTCTACACGGCTGGCGGCGGGAGGGAATGGGCCCGAGGGTTGCGCCAGGGTACAAATGAGCGACTTGGGATACTGCATGAGGCAATCAGCTCTAGTAAGGCCGGGCCTGCTTTTGTGTGGGAAAGAACTATTTTTAATAAGTGGCACGACCATTTAACGGCAATCAAGTAATAGTGTGCGATTGGTTTTGTAGTGAGGGTTCCAAATGCTGACGCTTGAGCGATCTGTCAAAACGTATCTGGTCATCGGCCTGGTGCAAGGGCTGTTGCTGTGGCTGAGCACCGCCATAGGCGAGCCGGGAATCCGTTATGGCCTGATGACGGCAGTGCTGGTGGGTGGCATCAACCTGTTGCTGCTGGATGAGAATATCCGCCAGCGTGGCACGGTATGGCGGGTGCTCGGACTCACGGCAGTCATGACGTCAATCAGTGCCTGGATATTTTGGGACGGCGATGAGTATTGGCGCTCAGGCAGCTGGCTGGTGGGCAGCTGGACCTTCTTTGCCGTAGTCGTTACCTATGTGTGTACGGTTTTTATTCTGAGCTGGCCGACCCGTGAAGGGCGCTACCCACGCTACCAGGACCTGTTTCGCCATGCTTGGGACACGGTGTTTATCGTGCTTCTGGGGTTGCTGTTGAATGGCGTGTTCTGGGCATTGCTGCTGTTGTGGGGCGGGCTGTTCAAGATGCTCGGCATCGTGGCGCTCAACAAGCTGTTCTCAACTGACGGGTTTATGTATGTCAGTTCGGCGATGGTGTTTGCCCTGGGCGTTCATATGGGGTGTGAAAAGGACCGGGTGATCGGGCTGCTGCGCGGGATTCTGCTGGCGCTATGCCGCTTTTTGCTGCCGTTGAGTGCGTTGATTGTCATTGTGTTCACCTTCGCTTTGCCCTTTACCGGGCTGGAGCCGATCTGGGATACCGGTTATTCGACGCCGATCATGCTGTGGCTGGTGGCGGTCAGTTTGTTTTTGCTCAATGGCGTGTTTCAGGATGGCACCCAGGGCAGCGGGTACCCGGTCTGGCTGGTGCGGGTGATCGACCTGTGCCTGCTGTGTTTACCGGTGCTGGTGGTGTTGGCAGGGTATTCGACCTGGCTGCGTATCGAGCAGTACGGCCTGACCCCGTCACGGATCCTCGCCATCGTGCTGGTGCTGGTTATTTTTGTTCACAGCCTGGCGGCGGTTTGGGCCGTGTTTGCTTCAAGGGCCGTCTGGCTGGGCAGCTTGCGCGCCAGCAATCCGCTAATTGCGCTGCTGTGCGTGGTGGTGCTGCTGGGGTTGCATACGCCGTGGTTCAGCCCGCTCAAGTTGAGTGCGAACAATCAGGTGCAGCGCTTGCTCAGCGGCAAGACTGCGGTGGATACCTTTGATGCAGATACCTTGCGCAATCGTCTGGGGCCTCAGGGCAAGCAGGCGTATGACGCGTTGTTGGTGCAAGTCGAGCAAGGGCTGGTACTGACCGGGCCGCAGCGGCAAGTCTTGCTGAAACGCCTCAAGGAAGCAGGTTCGGGCAATGGCCCCAGAGGGTCGGAGCGGTTGCTGGAATGGATCGGGCCCAAGGTCGAGGGCAGTGAGCAGTTTGAGGACAAGGGGTTTGACGGGCAGTTGTGCCTGGCGCCAGGTTGCGCCCTGTGGGCCGTGGATCTGGATCAGGACGGGCAGCCGGAGGTCCTGCAATTACCCAAGAACAAGTGGTCCGAACCGTTGCACTTCTTCAAGCGTGATGCTCAGGGCAAATGGCGGCGAGCCGGGACTTACCTGGGGGATGAGAGTGCGCTGGAGCTGATCGAGAAGATCCGCCAGGGCAATGTGAAGGTGGTGAAGCCGACTTATCAATCGTTGCAGATTGGCGAGGTTGAGCTGACGCCGAAGCTGGAGAAACTTCGCAAGCCTTGAGCCCCCCGTAGCAGCTGCCGAGGAACGAAGGCTGCGTTCGGCGGCGCAGCCGTCGTAAAACCTGAGCCCGCGGTTTAACTAACAGACCGGGAGTTCAGGTTTTACGATTGCTTCGCAATCGAACGCAGCCTCGTTCCTTCGGCAGCTACTACGAGGTGATGTGCGTCTTAGCTGTTAGGCAGCAAACGGCAGGTGATGCTCTTGATGTAGCGTGTTTCCGGGATGGCCGGGTGCACCGGGTGGTCCGGGCCCTGGCCGCCGCGCTCCAGCAGCTGCATGTTGCGGTCCAGATGGCGGGCGCTGGTCAGCAGGATGTTTTGCAGGTCGTCTTCGGGCAGGTGCATCGAGCACGATGCGCTGACCAGAATGCCGTCCTTGTTGAGCAGGCGCATGGCTTGCTCGTTCAGGCGGCGGTAAGCGCCTTCGCCATTTTTCAGGTCTTTTTTGCGTTTGATGAACGCCGGTGGGTCGGCCACGATCACGTCGAAACGCTCTTCGTTGGCTTTAAGCTCCTTGAGAGCTTCAAACACGTCGCCTTCCATGCAGGTGACTTTCTCGGCAAAGCCGTTCAGCGCAGCGTTGCGCTCAACGCCGTCAAGGGCGAAGGACGAGGCGTCAACGCAGAACACTTCGCTGGCGCCAAACGCACCGGCTTGAATACCCCAGCCGCCGATGTAGCTGTACAGATCCAGTACGCGTTTACCTTTGACGTACGGGGCCAGACGCGCACGGTTCATGCGGTGGTCATAGAACCAGCCGGTTTTTTGCCCGGCGATCACCGGTGCTTCGAACTTCACGCCGTTTTCTTCCAGGGCAACCCACTCCGGTACCAGGCCGAAGACGGTTTCAACGTAGCGTTCAAGGCCTTCGGCATCACGGGCAGCCGAGTCATTCTTGAACAGGATGCCGCTTGGCTTGATGACTTGCACCAGGGCTGCGATCACGTCTTCTTTGTGGTGTTCCATTGTGGCCGAGGCCAGTTGAACCACCAGAATGTCGCCGAAACGGTCAACCACCAGGCCCGGCAACAAATCGGAGTCGCCGTAGACCAGGCGGTAGTAAGGCTTGTCGAACAGACGCTCACGCAGGGACAGGGCCACGTTCAGGCGGTGTACCAGCAGCGACTTGTCCAGTGGCAGCTTGATGTCGCGCGACAGCAGGCGTGCACAGATCAGGTTGTTGGGGCTCATGGCAACGATGCCCAGCGGCTTGCCGCCGGCGGTTTCGAGTACCGCTTGGTCGCCGGCCATAAAACCGTTCAGTGGTGTGGCAGCTACATCGATTTCGTTGCTGTAGACCCACAGGTGGCCGGCGCGCAGGCGTCGATCGGCATTGGCTTTAAGGCGCAGGCTTGGCAGGGACATGACGTCGCTCCGGGTATTGAAAAGGGCGCGATTATAGCCTTAGACGCAACCCTGAGGCTTGGCTGATTCACCGCATTGCGTCGGATCACGGGCTCAGTGGCGCTGAAATTTCCGCTAGAATCGCCAGCTATTCCAGAGTGCGGAGCCCCCATGCCTGAATTACCTGAAGTCGAAACCACCCGCCGCGGCATAGCCCCGCACCTTGAAGGGCAGCGGGTCAGTCGGGTGATTGTGCGCGAGCGTCGTTTGCGCTGGCCGATCCCTGAGGATCTCGATGTGCGGTTGTCGGGGCAGCGTATTGTGCTGGTCGAGCGCCGGGCCAAGTATTTGCTGATCAATGCCGAGGTTGGGACACTGATCAGCCACTTGGGCATGTCGGGCAACCTGCGGCTGGTGGAGGCCGGGTTACCTGCGGCCAAGCATGAGCATGTGGATATCGAGCTGGAATCCGGGCTGGCCCTGCGTTATACCGACCCGCGCCGGTTCGGGGCGATGCTCTGGAGCCTTGACCCGCTGAACCATGAGCTGCTGGTGCGCCTGGGGCCGGAGCCGCTGACCGACCTGTTTGATGGTGAGCGGCTGTTTCAGCTGTCGCGCAAGCGTTCGATGGCGGTCAAACCCTTCATCATGGACAACGCGGTGGTGGTGGGGGTCGGCAATATTTATGCGACCGAAGCGCTGTTTGCCGCAGGTATTGACCCGCGTCGCGCTGCCGGGAGTATTTCCCGGGCACGCTATTTGAAGCTGGCGATTGAGATCAAGCGGATTCTGGCGGCCGCTATCGAGCGGGGCGGCACCACATTGCGCGACTTTATTGGTGGCGATGGCCAGCCCGGTTATTTTCAGCAGGAGCTGTTTGTATACGGGCGTGGTTATGAACCGTGCAAGATTTGCGGCACGGAACTGCGTGACGTCAAACTGGGCCAGCGTGCGAGCGTGTTTTGCCCGCGTTGCCAGACGTAGCCACCAGTCCTGCGCTGAACTCTTGTGGGAGCGGGCTTGCTCGCGATGCAACCACCTCGGTCGAACGGGTCGATCGCAGTGAATCTATCGCGAGCAGCCCGCTCCCACATACATCGCATAGACGATGAATCAGGCCTTCCCGGTAATTGCCCGGTACTTTTCCATCAGCTGTTCTTCGGTTTCCGGGTGGGCTTCATCCAGCGGGATGCAGTCAACCGGGCACACCTGCTGGCATTGCGGCTCATCGTAATGGCCAACGCACTGGGTGCACAGGTTGGGGTCGATCACGTAGATCTCTTCACCCTGGGAAATGGCGGCGTTCGGACACTCGGGTTCGCAGACGTCGCAGTTAATGCAATCGTCGGTGATGATCAGGGACATGGGTACTCCGGCCGGGGCGCTCGGCCCGGGCAACTGAAATCGAATGCGGCAATTGTGCCGCATTGGCGCCCGCAGTGCACGCGGACGCCGCTTCAGTGGTTATTTCTTGCGAAAACGCTCGGTCAGGGCATCAGCCACGGCCGGGTGTACGAATTTGTTGATATCACCGCCTAATGCTGCGATTTCGCGCACCAACGTCGAGGATATAAACGAATAACGTTCTGACGGCGTGAGGAACAGGCTCTCGACATCGGGGGCCAGTTGGCGATTCATGTTCGCCAGCTGGAACTCGTATTCGAAGTCCGACACGGCACGCAGGCCACGCAGGAACACATTGGCATTCTGTTCTTTGGCAAAGTGCGCGAGCAGCGTCGAGAAACCGACCACCTCAACATTGGGCAGGTGTTTGGTGACTTCACGAGCCAGCTCCACCCGCTGTTCCAGAGGGAATAGCGGGTTTTTCTTGGTGCTGGCAGCGACAGCAATGATCACGTGGTCAAACAGGCGCGAAGCGCGTTCGACCAGATCGCCATGGCCCTTGGTAATAGGGTCGAATGTACCTGGGTACAACACTCGGTTCATCGCGTCGTCCTGGCGGGAATCCGTTGGGGAGTCGGATGGTATCGCAGCATTCCCGGTCGGCCAAGTCGCCATTCGCAGAAGAAAGCACTATAGACGCGACGAATTTACTGCTTTTTCATGATTTTTTCAGGCGTTGGCCCAGTAGGCTCGCTGGTTTTTCGATAAAGCCCGTTAGCGGATAAACAGCTTCTGGATCATGCGTACCAGTTGCCGGTCATAAGGCGGATAGATCATCGGCGAGCTGTTCAGGCGCTGTTTGCACAGCACGCCCTTGGCTTTGCTGAAGGTCAGGAAACCTTCGTGGCCGTGGTAATGCCCCATGCCTGAATGCCCGACGCCGCCAAAAGGCAGGTCGTCGATAGCCACATGCAACAACGTTTCGTTGATGCTGACCCCGCCCGAGTGAGTGGTGTGGATAACCCTCTGTTGCTCGGCTTTGTTGTAGCCGAAGTAATACAGTGCCAGAGGGCGGGGTCTACGGTTGATGTAGGCCATTGCCTGATCCAGATTGGAGTAGGGCACAACGGGTAGTAGAGGGCCGAAGATTTCGTCCTGCATGACGTGCATCTCGTCGTTTACATCCAGCACCAGCGTATGGGGCATGCGCCGCCCCTGGCCCTGTTCATACAGCGGGATCAACCGTGCGCCCTTGAGGGTGGCGTCGGTTTGCAGCCGTTCAAGGCGCGCCAGCTGCCGGTCATTGATAATTGCGGTGTAGTCCGGGTTATCGATGAGGGTCGGATAAAAGCTGTGAACGGCCTGGCGGTAGGCATCGACGAAGCCGTCTACCCGATCCTGGGGTACCAGCACATAATCCGGAGCGATACAGGTTTGCCCGGCGTTGAGTGTTTTGCCCCAGGCGATGCGCTGGGCAGCGTCTTTGAGCGGTACATCGGCCGACACGATAGCGGGAGATTTACCACCCAGCTCCAGTGTTACGGGGGTCAGGTTTTCAGAAGCCGCACGCATCACCCGTTTGCCCACATGGGTGGAACCGGTGAACAGCAAGTGATCGAACGCCAGCCCGGAGAACGCCACCGCCACATCTGCCTCGCCCAGTACCACCGCAACCATGTCTTCGGGGAAGATCCGCCCCAGCAAATCCTTGAGCCAGTGCCCGGTGACCGGGGTGAACTCGCTGAGCTTGAGCATGACCCGGTTGCCGGCAGCCAATGCGCCAACCAACGGGCCGATGGCCAGATACAGCGGGTAGTTCCACGGCACAATAATTCCCACAACCCCCAGCGGCTGATACATCACTTTGGCACTGGCGGGCGCGAACATCATGCCTACGCTGCGTGAGGAAGGTTTCATCCAGCGCTTAAGGTGTTTGAGGGCATAATCAATGCTGTGCAAGCACGGCATCAATTCGGCAAACAGGGTCTCGTCCGGGCTGCGATGGCTGAAATCCTGGCTGATGGCATCGATCAGCACCTCGCGCTCGCGGCTCAACAGCTGGCGCAGGCTTTTGAGCCATTGCTGGCGCTGCGCAAGTGGCGGGAATGGATGAGCGGCATAGGCCTGGCGCTGCTTGTCGAGCAGGGACTGGAGAGCGTCCGGTTGAACCGGGGCGTCGTGAGTGTGAGTGCTGTCGACAGGCATGATGGCTCCAGGCAGTTTTTATCGGTATTTATCGTAGAAGAGCACTATGTTTTTAGAGCTTGTGCTCTAACCTGTCAATTGAAGGCCTGTCCCGTGTTGTTTATCGATTCAAGGTTAGGCCGTAAGATGCCTTTCGTTTTTAATTTAAGCGCAAGCCCATGGCCATACGACTAAAAACCAGTCAGCGCATCGCCAACAGCAGCCTGGAGCTTTTCAACCAGTTGGGCGAACGCAGTGTGAGCACTAATCACATTGCGGCCCATATGGAAATTTCGCCCGGTAATCTGTACTACCACTTCCCCAACAAGCAGGCGATTATCGCGGTCTTGTTCAGCGAGTACGAAGCGCTGGTATTGAGCTTTTTGCACCCACCCCAAGGGCGTTTGCCAACCGTTGCCGACAAGCACCACTACCTGCAGCAACTGCTGGATGCCATGTGGCGCTACCGTTTTTTGTATCGAGATATCGAGCATTTATTGCACAGCGACACGGAACTGGCCATCCGCTATCGACGTTTTTCCCAGCACTGCCTCACACAGGCCCAGGCCATATACGCCGGCTTTGTCGAGGCCGAAATCTTGTGCATGAGCCCCCGGCAAATTGAATCCCTGAGCCTGAATGCATGGATTATTCTCACCTCATGGGTAGGTTTTTTATGCGCCACCCGTGAAAACAGTGACCAGCTCAGCGAGCAGGCCATCAAGCGCGGTGTGTACCAACTGCTGGTGCTGGAATCAGGTTTTGTTACCGACCAGGCACGTGAAGCCATCGATGAGTTGATCAAGGAATACTACGTCCCTCTGGAACACGCGTTGTACGTTCAATAACTGCATTTCACCCCCTCACAGGAGTTCACTATGCCCGTTGCGCAACTGATCAGCCCTCATGCCCTGAATGAACGTCAGGCGCAGCCCGGTCTGGTTATCCTGGATTGCCGCTTTGCCCTCGAAGACCCGGACTACGGCCGTTGCAGTTATGCCGAGGGGCATATTGCCGGCGCGCAATTTGCCGACCTCGAACGCGACCTGAGCGGGCCTGTAATCAAAGGTGTGACCGGTCGTCATCCATTGCCCGATCCACGTACTCTGGTTGAGCGTCTGCAGGCCTGGGGCATCAATGCCGACAGCGATGTGGTGTTGTATGACGACGGCCCGGGTGCTTTTGCGGCCCGGGCATGGTGGTTGCTGACCTGGCTGGGCAAGCGCGAGGGTGTATTTATCCTTGATGGTGGTCTCAAGGCCTGGCATGCCGCGGGCTTCCCGCTGAGCCTGGATGCGTCACCGACCTTGCGTGGCACTTTCGAAGGCAAACCCGACAGCCATATGCTGCTGAGCGCCGAACAATTGCAAAAGCGCCTGACCAAGCCGGGACTGACCTTGATCGATGCCCGTGCCCAGCCGCGTTTTCGAGGTGAGGTCGAGCCGATTGACCCGATCGCCGGGCATATTCCGGGCGCGCAATGTGCCGCCTTCAGCGAAAACCTGGATCCTACGGGGCGCTTTTTGCCTGCGGCGCAGCTCAAGCAGCGCTTTGCCGAAAAACTTGCCGGCCGCTCTCCCGAGGAGCTGGTTGCCTATTGCGGCTCCGGGGTGACGGCGTGTCACAACCTTTTTGCATTGGGCTTGGCGGGTTATCCGCTAGGCAAGCTTTATGCGGGTTCGTGGAGCGAGTGGATCAATGATCCTGCGCGGGGCATTGCTACTGGCGATTGAGCCAGTTGGCTTAAGGGGTGCCGACACTGGCCAACCGGTATGCACCGGGGCCAACACCATAGACTTTCTTGAATTGCCGGTTCAGGTGGCTCTGGTCGGCAAAGCCCAGTTGCGTCGCCACCTGGAGTGGCAAACAGCCTTGTTGCAGCAAGGCTCTGGCATGGGCGATACGCTGTTGCATCAACCAAGTGTGCGGTGGCATGCCGGTGGCGCGCTGAAATACGCGGGCAAAGTGGAATGGCGACAGATTGACTGCGGCGGCGAGTTCTTCCAGTGATGGTGGCTCTGCCAGCCGGGCTTGCAGTACTTCCTTGGCACGGCTTACAGCGCGGTGTTCGACCCCGGGCTTGGCTGGCAGTGGCAGGCGGGCATGGCGGTTGAGCAGGGCAAGCATCATCTGGCGCCATGCGGTTTGCTGCTGCAGCGCAGTCTCCGGCCCTTCGAGCAATTGATGTAGCTGGAATAACCCGCGAAACAGGTCGCAGTCGTACAGCAATGTGTCATTGAAGGTCGGCAAGTGGGTGGCGGGCAGTTCCAGTTCTTCCAGCAACTGCTGAATTTGCACGTTGTCCGGGTAAAAAGCCCGGTAACGCCAGCCCGCATCATGACCTTTGTGACCATTATGGACTTCGTCCGGGTTGATCAGCACCAGCGTACCGGTGGCAGCCAGATGCTCGGCGCCGCGATAGCGATAGCGCTGGGCGCCTTCGAGGATCATGCCGATCACAAAACCATCATGCACATGGGGCACAAAGCGATGTTCGATATAACGTGCCGTCAGCAGTTCGACACCCGTCAGGGGGGGTGTTTGCCAGAAACGGATCGACTCACCCTGTTCTACGTCCATTACGCAGATTCAAGCCGCAGTGCGGCCAGCCATTGCGGAATTCTTCGTTCAAGGTAATAGCCCGGTTTTCTTGGGGAGCCCTCCAGAAATCCGACATGCCCGCCCCTGGTGTGCAACTCCAGTTGCGTGCAGGCTGACAGCTCGCTGGTGTCGGGGATGCTGTGCTTGAACACGAACGGATCGTCCATGGCCTGGATAATCAGCGTCGGCGTGTGGATGGCGCCGAGGAAGTAGCGGCTGGAGGCGCGACGGTAGTAGTCATCGACATTCAGATAGCCGTTAAGAGGTGCCGTTACGCGGTCATCGAACTCCCAGAAGGTGCGCATTTTGCTCAGGGCTTCGACCGAGCCAAGCCTGGTCAGGCTGGCCAGACCTTCGTGTTGGGCATCGAGCTGGAATCGATGTTTTTTGTCTTTGACGTAAGCCAGCATCTCGCGCATGAAGTGAGCTTGATAGACCCTGGAAAATCCCATACCGATCCGGTCGGCACACTGGTCAAGCCGGAACGGCACCGATACCGCGACAGCGCCTTGCAACCCGCTGTCGCTGCCGCTTTCGCCCAGATACTTGAGCAGCACATTGCCCCCCAGCGAATAGCCTACGGCATACAAGGGGGTCAGCGGATGTGCGGCACGTAAATGGGCCACTGCCTCGGCCAGGTCTTCGCTGGCCCCTGAGTGATAACTGCGGGCCAGTAAATTGGGTTCGCCGGAGCACCCTCGCCAGTTCAGTGCGGCGCTGGTCCAGCCGCGTGCGGCGAGGGCGGTTTGCAGCCCCAGTACATAGTGAGAGCCCGACGAGCCGGTCAGGCCGTGCAGCACCAGTACCACCGGCGCATGGTCTGAGGGTGTGCCGTGCCAGTCCAGATCGAGAAAATCGCCATCCTTTAGCCAGATACGTTCACGTCGATGTTCAATGGCAGGCTTGGTACGCCACAACGGCCCCCATAGCGTCTGGACATGGGGGTTGCCCAGACCCGTAGCCGGAGTAAAAGGCTTGAGGGGTGAAGCATGACTGGCTGGAAAAGGCACGGAGGTTCTCATCGAGTAACAGGTACGGCGGATGTCTAAATTGCCACATCAGGGCCCGACACCCAAGTGTTGCGTGCGGGTGCGGGGTTATCTGATGGCAGGCATACAACTTTGTGCCATCGTCGTTTCTGGCACCATCACCTTGGGCAGGGGCAGTTGAGCAACACTGGGGCCGACGGTTACGCCGACCCAGCCGTCAGCCGTGAAGTGACGGTTCATCGCCGCTTTGATTTGCTCTCTGGTCAAGGCTTGAATCTGTTGGATCTTGTAGTTGAAGGCCAGGGGCTGGTTAAAGCGGTTGATGATGGACAGTTCGTTGCGCATATCCAGGTTGCTGGCCGTGAGCTGTGGCAGCGCCCGCAGCAGGAACTGCTTGATGTCGTCCAGTTCGGTTTCGCTGGGTCCGTCCTGCAGGTACTGGGCAAACAGGGCTTTGATATGAACCAGGGCGCTTTGGCTGTAGCGCGAGGGGGTATTGAGGCTGATGATCCAGGGGGTTGGTCCCTGCGCATGGGGAATTTGCGATAGCACGCCATAGGTGATGCTGCGCTCCTCCCTTAACTGCCTGTTGAGGATATGGCTGAAAATAATATGCCCGGCCCGGATCGCTACCCCGTCAGGGTGCTGATTGGGCAAGGCATTCTGTGCCAGCATCAGTACGGTATGGGTTGCTTCATCTTCGATATGCAGGGTTTTGCCATGGGGCAGCGGGGCAGGCACCGAGTGTCTTTCAGCGAGTGCTGGTCCGGCGGGCAAGGCATTGGCCAGTGAGCGGCTGAGGCTCTGCGCCTGTTGCAGGGTCAGGTCGCCGACGATCACGATCTGTGCATTGGCAGCAGTGTAGGCGCGACGGTAAAAGGCCCTTAGGTGTGATTCATCTATGCGCTCCAGGCTCTCGACCGAGCCGTAGTCGGAGCGGGTGTAAGGTTGCCCCGGATAGAGTTCGTTGTAGATCTGCATCCGGGCAAGAGCGTGTGGGTCTTCGTGGTTTATTTTGAGTTTGGTGAACAGTTCGTTTTTGACCCGTCGCTGGCCTTCGACGGTAAACCCCGGTTGGGCGAGCATCTCGGTGAACAACTGCATGGCGGGTTCGCGGATGTGCGGGGCGCTCAAGCTGCGCAGGGTGAAGAAACTCCGCTCTTTATCGATACCGTTACCCAGTGACACGCCCAAGCTATCAAACCCCTTGGCCAGTGCGTTGGCGTCCTTGAGCGTCGAGCCTTCGTTAAACAGGCTCAGTACAGTCGCTGCCAGGCCGGGTGTATCGCCATCCTGATTGCTGCCCGCGGCAAAGGTGATTTGCACATCGATCATAGGCAAGGTGTGGCTTTCGACAAACAGGACTTTGGTGTTTTGGCTCAGTTTCCAGGCCTTGATTGTCGGCAGGCGGGTGGCAGGCACGGCAGTGCTCAACTCAAGCAGCGATTGCAGTCGTGCTTGTGGTTCTTGTGCTCGGGCTTGCACGCAGACACAGGCAAGGGTGAACAGCAGCGTAGCGACGCGCAAGGCGCGGCTGGCTGCGATTGCGTGAGGCTTATTCATGGCGCGCCTCCTTGGGCAGTACATAGCTGAGGGTCAAGCGGTCGTGGGTCAGGAACGTTTGAGCGGCGAGCTGGATATCTTCAGGGGTGATTTTCGCCAATATCTGCATGCGCTTTTCGTCGTCCTCTGGCGACAAGCCCGCAATGTCCAGTTCACCGAGATACAGAGCCAGGCTTTGCAGGTCATCACGGCTGAAAACATGCCGTGCAATGATCCGCGTACGGGCGCGTTCAAGGTCACTGCCGGAGGGGGGTGTTTTTTTCACTGAGTCGATCACGGCCCAAATCCGTTCTTGAACCTCGCTCAGCGGTTTCATCTTTTTAAGGTTGAGGGTGGCGTCGATGCTGAACAGCTCATCACCGCGGCTGATGCTGCTGTAATGTGAGCCGACGCTGATCAGCAATTCCTCGCCGCGCCACAATCTGCTTTTGAGTTCTGAACTGTCGCCGCCACCGAGCAACTCGCTGAGCAGCTCCAGTGCTGGAGCTGAACGTGGGTCGGTCTGGGTGTGCAGGCTTGGCACGTTGAACGTCATGCTCAGGTTCGGGATTTGATGATCGATGTACTGAGTCATGGTGCGCTCACCGGGAGCTGCCAGTTCGAGCGGGGCCTTGATCACAGGTAGCTCGCGTGAGGCAATCGGGCCGAAGTAGCGTGTGGCCAGGGCCTTGACCTGCTCGGTGTCGATATCGCCGACGATGATCAGGGTGGCGTTATTGGGCGCATACCAGCTTCTATACCAGTGCTTGAGTTCATCGATGTGCATGCGTTCGAGGTCGTGCATCCAGCCGATGACCGGGCTGCCGGAAGCGCTGGTCAGGAATGCCAGGCGACGTGGCAGTTCAAGTGCGCGCTGATGGGGGTCGTTGTCGACGCTTTCGCTGCGTTCGCTTTTGATGACTTCGCGCTCACCGGCCCAATGAGCAGCGGACAGGTGTGCAGTGCTCATCTGGTCTGCCATCACTTCAAGTGCGACTGCCAGGGCATGGGGGGGCAGGGTTTGAAAGAAAATGGTGGCGTCATTTTGCGTCGCCGCATTGTCCGTTGCGCCCAGGCTTTGAAAGATGTGGTCTGACTCGGCCGGACAAAGTTTGCTGCTGCCTTTGAAAATCATGTGTTCAAGGGCGTGGGACAACCCGGATTGGCCTGGGGGCTCATAGCTTGAGCCGACCCGATACCAGAGCTGTGAGTGAACCACGGCTGCACGGTGGTCTTCGTGAACGATAACCTTGAGGCCGTTATCCAGGGTGAAATGTTGAGTGGAGGGTTGGCTGCTGGCCAGGGCCATCAGCGGTTGCAACATAAAGCCGAGAGCCAGCCCGGCAAGGGGGTGTTTCATGGTGGGTGTCCTGACTGTTTATCGTCAGAACAGATTGGGCTTGAGAGGGGAGAGGCGGGCGGTACATAGATACCTTGTACCGCAAAAATCTGTAGCCGCTGCCGCAGGCTGCGATAAGGACCGAAGGGCCTTCGCTTTTGAAAAAGCGACCCCTCCGGGCTTGATCGCAGCCTGCGGCAGCGACTACAGGTTCATCAGGCTTGAGTGGCTTCGCGTTGCCACAGGGCGTAGTTCACGCCGCCGGCTTTTTGCTCGCGGTGCAGGCGCCAGTTGGCAGGCAAGCCCAGCTCTGACGGGCGCAACTCGCTTTCGGTGTAAACCCAGGCGTCTTCAGCCAGCCAGCCGCGTTGCTCGAGCAGATCACAAGCAGGTTTGAGCAGGTCCTTGTTGAACGGCGGGTCGAGGAATACCACGTCAAAGGTTGTGCTTGGCGTGGTGTCCAGATAACGCAGGGCGTCAGTCTGCTGAACTTCGCCGACAGTGCAGCGCAGAATGCCCATGTTCTCGCGGATGTTGGAGATCGCATCGCGGTTGCTGTCCAGTGCCACGCCCTTGGCTGCGCCGCGGGACATGGCTTCAAGGAACAGTGCGCCGCTGCCGGCGAAAACGTCCAGTACCCTGGCGCCGCCGATATAGGGGGCCAACCAGTTGAACAGGGTTTCACGCACGCGATCTGGCGTCGGGCGCAGGCCCTCTACATGGGGGAAGTCCAGCTTGCGGCTGCGCCATTCCCCGCCAATGATGCGTAACTGACCAGCACCTGAGTGCGATGTGTTTTTTGGCTTTGCCATTAATGCTCCGGAACCCCAAGAGGTTGCTCTGAAGGTTTGTCGGTAGGAGGTGGCAGTGGTTTTTGCGGCACGGTCGGGCCGGCGGTCACTACGACCATTTTGTCGGCGCTCAGGTGCTTGTTCATGGCGTCCTTGACCTGTTCGGTGGTCAGGTCCTGGGACTTCTGCATGAAGGTTTCCAGGTAATCCAGGGGCAAATCATAAAAGCCCATTGCGCCAAGTTGGCCGACGATGGCGGCGTTGCTGGCCGTGGACAGCGGGAAGCTGCCAGCCAGTTCACGCTTGGCATCGTCGAGTTCTTTTTGCGTCGGACCATTTTTCAGGTAGTCGGCCAAAATGTCTTGCACCAGTTTGAGCGTACCTTCGCTCAGTTCGGCGCGGGTTTGCAGGTTGATCATGAACGGGCCGCGAGCCTGCATCGGGCTGAAGCCGGAGTACACGCCGTAGGTCAGGCCGCGCTTTTCACGCACTTCGGTCATCAGGCGCGTACCGAAACCGCCACCGCCCAGAATGCTGTTGCCCAATGCCAGTGCGGCATAGTCGGGATCGTCACGGTCAATGCCCAGCTGCGACAGCAGCAGGTGGGTTTGTTTGGACGGGAACTCGATATGGGTTTGGCCAGCCTTGGGCTCGCTTGGTTGCACGGTCTTGGCCACTGCCGGGCCTTTGGGCAGTGCGGCAGATACCTGGGCTGCAATGGCTTCGGCTTCGGCACGCGACAGGTCGCCAACAATCGCAATCACGGCGTTGCCTGCGGTGTAGGCCTTGTTGTGGAAGGCCTTGAGCTGGTCAATGGTGATCGAGGTGATGCTTTGGGCATTGCCATCACTGGCATGAGCATACGGGTGGTTACCGTACAGGCGCTTGAACAGTTCGTCGCTGGCCAGTTTGCCGGGGTTTTGTTTCTGAAACTCGAAGCTGGCGAGCAACTGGTTCTTGATCCGCGCCAGGGAGTCGGCCGGGAAGGTGGGTTTGCCCACCACCTCGGCGAACAGGTTGAGCGCAGGTGTGCGTTTATCTACATCGCTCAGGCTGCGCAGCGAGGCCACGGCCATGTCGCGATATGCGCCATTGCCGAAGTCCGCGCCCAGGCCTTCAAAGCCCTGGGCGATGGCGCCCACATCTTTACCCGCTACACCTTCGTTGAGCATGGCGTTGGTCAGCAGGGCCAGGCCCGGGGTGTTTTCGTCCTGGCTGCTGCCAGCGGCGAAGGTCAGGCGCAGGTCGAACATCGGCAATTGCCGTGCTTCGACGAACAGCACTTTGGAGCCTTCGGCGGTTTTCCAGGTTTGCACGTTCAGCGCACGGTGGCTGGGCGCCTTGCCGTCCAGCTCAGCCAGGGATTCGAGCTTGTGCTCGCTCTTGGCCTGGTCCAGTGCCTGGCTGGCGACCGATTGCTGCGGGTTGGTAAAAAAGTAGCCGAGTGCACCCACCAGTATGGCGGCGCTCAGACCAAGCAGGGCGTAGCGGGGGCCTTTACGCTCACTCATGGGTTTTCTCCTCGGGCAGTACATGGGCAACGCTGAGACGGTCGCGAGTGAAATAGGTGCGGGCAGCCTGCTGGATATCGGCCGGGGTGACCTTTTGCAGGTCGGCCAGTTCGGAGTCCATCAGCTTCCACGACAGGCCGACGGTTTCCAGCTGGCCGATCGAAGTGGCCTGGCTGGTGATCGAGTCGCGCTCGTAGACCAGTCCGGCAATTACCTGGGCACGCACACGTTCAAGCTCTTCAGTGGTCGGCGGGGTCTTTTTCAGGTCATCGAGCAAGCGCCACAAGCCTGCCTCGGCCTGGGCCATGGTGACTTTCTTCTGGCTGTTGGGCATCGCCGAAAGCATGAACAGGCTGTCACCACGGGTGAAGGCGTTGTAGCTGGACGATGCACCGGAGACCAGTTCTTCGCCCCGCTCCAGCTGTGTCGGCATGCGTGCGCTGTAGCCGCCGTCCAGGAGCGCGGAAATCAGGCGCAGGGCATTGGCGGTGATCGGGTCCTTGGCCGTGGCAACGCTGGGCACGTTAAAGCCCAGCATCAAGCTTGGCAGTTGGGTCTGGACGTGGATCTTGAGCAGGCGTTCGCCAGGGGTCGGCAGTTCCAGCGGGATTTTGGCGACAGGTATCTCGCGTTTTTGCACCTTGCCAAAGTAACGCTGGGCCAGGGCTTTGACTTCATCCGGGGTGACGTCACCGACCACCACCAAAGTGGCGTTGTTGGGGGCATACCACTCTTCATACCATGCGCGCAGTTCGCCAACGCTCATGCGCTCCAGGTCGACCATCCAGCCGATGGTCGGGGTGTGGTAGCCGCTGGAAGGGAAGGCCATGGCGCTGAACAGCTCGTAGGCTTTGCTCATGGGCTGGTCGTCGGTGCGCAGGCGGCGCTCTTCCTTGATGACTTCGATCTCGCGCTTGAATTCTTCGGGCGGCAAGCGAAGGCTGGCCATGCGGTCGGCCTCAAGCTCAAAGGCCACGCCCAGGCGGTCACGGGCCAGTACCTGGTAGTAGGCGGTGTAGTCGTCGCTGGTGAAGGCGTTTTCCTGGGCGCCAAGGTCGCGCAGGATCAACGAGGCTTCGCCGGGACCGACCTTGTTGCTGCCCTTGAACATCATGTGCTCAAGCGCGTGGGACAGGCCGGTCTTGCCAGGGGTTTCGTAGCTGGAACCCACTTTGTACCAGACCTGGGAGACCACCACCGGGGCGCGATGGTCTTCGCGCACGATGACCTTGAGGCCGTTGTCCAGGCGGAACTCGTGGGTGGGCTGCGGTTCGGCCGCCAGGGCCGAAAGCGGTAATAAAACTGTGCTGAGCAACAGGCCAGCAGCGCGGCGGGCTAGATTCATTCGTTTTTTAACCTGTTGGGCTACCCGCTCGGCCTTAGCGTCTGCGGGTGAGGAGGTGCTAGGATACTGATCCGTTTTACTGGCGGCCACGCCTATCAGGCCTTTGACGATCAGACGACGTTTGATCGGGCAGTATAGGAGCCCGCTTGGAAGTGTGGATGTATACCGGTAAATTTCGCATTTTTGCCGACTTTTCCGTGACAGACCCGAGTTAAGACGAAGTTTACGAGGTGTGTTTTACCCTCTGAATACAGTTGCGTGCGAACAAGCTGACAAAATTACAGTCTGTTTCACACCGAATATTATTTGCCGGGGCGCCACAGTGGCGCGTCGCTACGATGAGATAGCCGTCCTCCATGTTTGGTTCCAACGACGACAAGAAGACCCCAGCTGCGGCTGGCGAGAAAAAAGGCCTGTTCGGATGGCTGCGCAGAAAGCCGCAGGAAACCGTCGTGGAACAACCCGCGCCTGCGCCCGAAATCATCCCTGAGACGCTGGTTGAGGCCACTCCGGTGGAGGTCGAGGCCGCGCCCGAAGTGGTCGTGGTTGCCGCCGAGCCTGCGGTTGAATTGGCCCCCGAGCCGGCACCGTGGCCGCACTTGCCTGTCGCCGAAGAACCGGTGGCGCTTGTCGAGGATGTGCAGGCACCGCATATCGTGCCGCCGATCCCCGAGCCCGAGCCTGTTGTTGAAGCGCTTGCGGTGGTCGAGACTGTTGTTGAGCCAGAGCCAGAGCCAGAGCCAGAGCCAGAGCCAGAGCCAGAGCCAGTTGCCGTCGTCGCACCTGCACCTGCACCTGCGCCTGTGGTGGCTGCCCCAGCACCGTTGGTC
>NZ_WIVQ01000072.1:0-23497 GCF_009600545.1 Pseudomonas sp. FSL R10-1339
CGCTGGTTGCTCATGGCACCTCCTAATGGGCCTCATTTTAAGGCTTGGAGATGTCTACGAAACTAGGGGCGATTCACAGTACGTCAAGTCATTCCCATAGACGAGCGTGTTTCAGCTTATGAAGCATTGGTCCATTTACCAGCATTTCACTGACCGTGACTCCTGGTCTGCGAGTACTTTCAAGCATTGGATCTTGAGTCAATATGGGATAAGTGCGGTATTGGCAGACGGGTCAATTCCCCAGCCGATCACTACATCGCATGAATGATGCAGTGCTCGTGAAAACAGGTTTTCGTCTATGGTGTTTTCGTGGTATCAGCAGAGATGATCAAAATAAAACTATGATTTATATTGGTTTTTTAAGATTGTTTATGTTCGAGTGGGAGTGACCCCTTGTAGCTAATATCCAAAAGCCCGCGTGATAGTGGGCTTTTGATTTTTTGAGGATACAGCTGCTTAGTCGATTTGAGGTCTGCCGTACTTGAGGATCACATAGGCTTCCTTGTCTGGATCGAATGGTAGTCGCATTGTGGGCTTTTCATCGATCCAGTCAGCGTCTGTGCCCTCGATACTGATTGCCAAGAAAAGGGGCTGCATTTCCGATAGCACTGCGTTCCACTCAGAGAGACAGTCCGTGATCCCGGGGTGCCAGTTGTTTTCCACGGTCTGAAGCTTCTCAATGAGTGAGGCAATCATGTGCTGCCTCTGGTCACCGTCGAGGCATTCGACGGCATAACCTACTAAAGCGTAATCCAACTCACACCGAGAGATCTTAATGAGGCTGTCAGCAGTCCCGTTCAGACCGTACCCCCAGCACATCCAACGCTGAAAAGCAAAATTCCACAAAGCTTTGCGCTTCTTGGCTATGGCCCTGTCCCGGAAGGCCCGGAGACATTCTGCGACTGAAAATCGGGTCTGTTGACCAGACCAGTGCAGGCTAATCGCATCAACGTAGGCTTGAAGGGCAGTATCGTTCGCATCAGCAAGAGCGCAACCGAGAGGCGTCTGTAATTCTGGAAATCGCGAAGGAAATAAGTTGAACACGTGCATCCAGGCAGCCCAGCGCGGCTTATCTTTCGAGACATTTTCCAAGATTTGGACCAGAGACTTCTTGGAATCTTCACTGAGCGGCTCGCGGTTAGACCTAAGCGACACAGATATGTAAGTCGTTGCGAACTGGACATGAGGGTTGGTCGATCTAGAGCCGAGGCGTAGTGCTGCATTGGGGGGGAGCGATAGCACGACGCTCATGACCGGTGCGGTCTGCCGCAGACCCGAGATGGCCTGCACCAAGCGTTCTGGTGCAAATCTGTCGAGACATTGGGCAGTCTGCGCAATGGCAATGCTCGGAAAAAATCCATCCTCGATCAGTCGCCAGCCTTGTGCGATTCCGATCCAATCGCTTTTGGCATCAGCTTTTTCAAACTTTTCGACCGCTTCCAACTCCCAGATTGGAGGCGCTAAGCCCTTAGTTGTGAAGCTCATCGTCAGGCCCTCAATGACTCTCTCGAGCGAAGCGAGTAGTCCATCGTTGGGCCTGAAGTCATCTGGCACGGTGCTCCAGAAATTCGCCTCCATCGTTGTGAACTGTCCGACGACGAAGAGGGCGACCAGCCGGGTACGGCTCGGATCAGCGCTTACGTTCCAATCGGCGCCTTCTTGGATGATCCACCGAAGCAGGCCGGTGAGTTTGTCGAAGTCCTCACCGCTCGGAGGCTTGCCGCGTCGGACCAACTCGACGAAGGAAAATTGAGATCGGATCGCGTCAAATAACTCGTTGCAGGCATCCCAATCAGAAATTGCATGAAACGGATCGGATTGCGCTTCGATTGCCGCAAGAAGAGAGTTGGGGACTTCGACCGCCCCAGGTCGCGTAGCTTCCGCCATAGCCGAGAGAAGAACATCCGCAGCGTTCATGACGGCCTCCTCCAAATTAGATGATCCTGTCCGCCGAGTAGCTCCCAAAGGTCGGTGAAGGCATCCACCACAAGCTGAGCATTGTCGACCTTCTGCAGGATGTGATGCGCCGTGCCCACGGAGTTTACCGAGGTGCCGAGCGACCAAGCCATTGCCCCATCTGGGCCGGATGGAAAGATCAGGAACCTATCGTGGAAGTCCCAGCCCGCCGCGCCCTTCTGTACTCGAAGTTCGAGTTTCAGGCCCCGCCAGTTGCTTTGACATTCATCAAGTGTTTGGCGGATTTTGTCGCTAGGGCCGGCTTTGGACGTCGTCAGACCGCGAAGGTCCACGCCTTGATAGGGGCAGTAAAACAGCGTTTCAAGTATCTCGTTGGCTGAAAGATATGGGTCCCACAGCCACGCGCCTTTTTCGCCGTAGGCAATGATTAGCGCGCGAAGGTCATCCAATGCCTTTCGGCGGCCTGCGTTTTTATCACCACGTGTCGGACGGTATTGAACAAAGCGGCGCTCGGCGGCGAGCCGATTGGCTTGCTCTGCGTACATCCGCTTCGCTGTCCATCCCCCGTTGTCGTCCGGCTGCGGGTCGCCGACGATACTGTGATTTGAAAAGGCAGTCATACCGACGCGTCGAGAGTCCCAACTGCCATCCGGTTTTTTGACCGAAAAGGTGCGTGGCTCCGGATCGGGTGAACGCATGTTGAATGAAATGGTAGAGATAAAAGAGCCTGCGCCGGAGGCGACGAGGAGCGTGCTGCTCTGTTCGTCCCAGATGAAGCCCCGATGCAGCCCACGGCCAGCACGCATCGGGAGAGGGGTGATCCTTTCTTTTAGTCTTGCTGAAGCAAAGCCAGTGATGATGTCGTCGTGTTCCAATTCGCAGACTGCCATCAAGGGACGCGGGGAGGCCTTAGGATGCCAGGCATGTTCGACTTGAAAATCGCCATCTTGAAGCTTTTCGAATTTCGCCATCAGCACAGTGATCGGAAGCTGGACCGCCAAGTTGCCGAGCCGGTCTGACATTGTGGCCAATTGGAGCGGGATATATTTCTCGATCTCTGCCGATAGCTCTTGCAACCGGCGAGGATCTGCGAAGAGCGGCGTCAGGGGTTCTTTCTTATGATCGGTCCATTCAAATAGGTGCGAGCCGGTCCAGAAGTTGTTTTTGAGGAGTTTGTTCCATGGAACCGGCGCGCCATTGTCCGGCGGCACAAACTGTGCGGGCATCGGTAAAAGCTCGCCGATTTCGAGTTCATCGCCTGAAAGTTTCCATCCTTCCCCGGCCTCCAAAGCCGTGAGAGCCGGGATGAGCGTGCCGATCGCCACCGTGTAACGGCGGAGGCCAAAGCTCCAGCCATTGAGCGATTTGATTCGAATAGGTTTCGGCGTCAAGAAGCAGGCAGCCGCTGGCTCGAGATCAGATTGTTCCTCGGCAATCAATAGCGTGAAGATATTGATAATACCGTCATGATCGGGTCGACTGGCGTACAGCTCTGTACATTCGACATGGGTATAAAACCCGAGCGTGCCGGGCGTGAGAAGCTGGGTGAGCTCCGGCAACGGAGAGCGAGGCTCGGGTGGCTCGTATCGGTCCATGAGGGTATCTGCCTGGGCTCAAAAACTCTCATTATGTTCCAATTCGAGTGCCAAGCGCCTCGCTTGATGCTGTGCAGGCGTTTGGCTGAGTTACGTGCTCAAGACAGATCTATGAAATCAGGTTTTCTTAACATGGTATTACTCGTGGCATGGATCAGAAGCATGGTAGTTAACGACTGATTTATAAGGATATTTATTTATTGCTGATAATAGAGTGGGAGTTAGCCTGAAGTTGGTATATGCGAACTTAGTCGTTTTCTGATGTATATAGGGCCCGCGAATTGCGGGCCTTATTTTTGCAAGTCTGTAGTGAGGCGAGTATTCCCATTGTTGTGAGCTGTGCCCAGCGTTGGCTTGATTTTGGTTAGCCTAAACCGGTGTGAGTACCTGGTTGCTAAATTCATGAGCGCTTATCTGCGGAGTTTGATCGCAGCGTAGTCATATATGCCTCGTAAGTTGGCGCTGTTTTCTAACTCCATCTTAAAGGCACTCGTCATGCGATAAGCTGTCATGGTTTATCGCGGGTTATTCGCGGGTGACAAGGTCAATGACTTCAACACCAAGAAGGTTTTTAATGGCAGTCGGGAAGCAGGAAATTTAGACTCCAATACTAGTAGTGCGCGGACATCCTTTATCTGCGAATGCGCAAGTAGTACTGCCTCCATCACAGTCCGGTATTTTACGCACTGGAACAGGCCTCTAGTGATATCGGGGACCGAAGAGATTGAGAGGGGGTTGTGTGCTACGAAATCCTTTAATTTCTTATGGTGCTCGCTTTCACCTCCTCCGACGATTTGACAAGCCAACTCAAGAGCGTGCGAGAAATCGGTTTCGGTCAGTTCAAGGTCTAAAGTTTTTAGGACCTTGTCCCATTGTGGAAAAGTAAAAACGTGATTGAGTTCGGCTTTGACAATTACCTGCTTCTGATGGCGGGGCAGAGTAGCGAACTCTTCTTCCTTAACTAAAAACCACCCGACCCCTTCACCAGGTAGGCCGGTGTTTTTATTGACTACCAGCGCTTGGATATCCGAGCAAAAGCCATTGCACTATCTCAGCTCTTTGGCCAGATCTAACCAAGCCATTGCAGCCGGAGGCAAATGCGCACCGGCACGCCAAGCGAGTGCAATATTCCAATCCGTGTGTGGCTCTTCAAGAGGTACTAGAGCGATGCCCGCATGTTTATGTTTTTGCGCAAGCATTCGCGGTAAAAATGCCACCCCTAAACCTGCAGCTACCAGGTCGGCGATGAAATCAATCTGCCCGCTGCGGGCCGTCACCCGGGGCACAATCCCTCTTCGATCACAAGCGGCCATAATTAATGCGTTAAGCGCAAACCCCTCATCAAAGAGGATGAATGGCGAATCCGCCAGATCACTGAAGTTCATTCGCTTGCGTCGCGAAAGCGAATGGGCGCTAGGCAGCACAACCACTAAAGGCTCGTTGCGCACTTCCTGATAAGCGAAAGTTTCATCGATCGGAATCAGTAGTGCTGCCAAGTCCACCTCTCCGGCCTCCAGGCACTCACACAGTTTCTTACTACCGTGCTCTATCAGTTCTATATTCACCATCGGATAGCGGCTGCGATAAGTAGCAAACATCTCAGCGAACAATACCCCGGAGCCTACAGGCGGCAAGCCGATCCGCAGCGTACCGCCCTTCAGGTCGCGCAGTTCATTGATCTCTGCGATCAGATCGTTCCGCTCTGCGAGTAATACCAGTGCGCGCCGATAGGCAATCTCACCTGCGGCCGTCAACTCGCTTTTATGGCCGATACGGTTCAGCAGTGGCGTACCTAGCTCATCCTCGAGCGTCCTGACTGCCTTGCTGACTGAGGACTGAGTCAAAGACACAACCTCCGCAGCTTGGGAGAAACCTCCCTGGCGCACCACTTCTACAAACACCCGCAGCGTTCTGAGATTCATGTGTATTCCAATAGCGACTCAATTCGAGTAGAAAAAGTTGTTTTTATCATACTCAACAATCCCTTATCGTGAAATTCACTCAGCAACGTCCTACGTCGCTGAAATTTTCTAGAGACCTAGGAGTTGTAGATAATGATTATTTCATCGGCATCCGACTATCGCGAAGCCGCGAGACGCAAATTGCCGCGATTTCTGTTCGACTACATCGACGGCGGCGCCTATGCCGAACACACAATGCGTGCCAATAGCGCTGACCTCGCCAGCATCAGCTTGCGTCAACGCATCTTGAGAAATGTTGACAGTTTGAGTCTCAAGACGACGCTCTTTGGAAAGGAACAGAGTCTGCCGATCATCCTCAGCCCCGTCGGACTGACCGGTATGTATGCCCGTCGTGGTGAAGTACAAGCGGCCAAGGCTGCGGCCACGAAAGGCATTCCCTTTTGCCTGTCCACAGTATCGGTCTGCTCGATTGAAGAGGTTAGTTCCCAGAGTTCGCAATCGATCTGGTTTCAACTCTATGTGCTCAAGGATCGCGGATTTATGCGTAATGCCCTAGAGCGTGCTCAAGCAGCCGGCGTTACCACGCTGGTGTTCACCGTAGACATGCCGACGCCAGGCGCTCGTTACCGTGATGCCCACTCGGGCATGTCTGGGCCACTCGCAGCTTCACGGCGCATCCTGCAAGCCACCACTAGGCCGGATTGGGCGTTTAATGTCGGTATCCTCGGTCGTCCGCATGATTTGGGCAACATCTCCAAGTACCTGGGCAAAGCCACCACCCTGGAAGATTATGTTGGCTGGTTAGGCAATAACTTCGACCCCTCTATCAGCTGGAAGGACCTGGAATGGATCCGCGAGTTTTGGAAGGGCCCGATGATTATCAAGGGCATCCTTGATCCACAGGACGCCAAGGACGCAGTAAGTTTCGGCGCTGATGGCATCGTGGTCTCCAACCACGGCGGTCGCCAATTGGACGGTGTGCTGTCCACCGCTAGGGCTTTGCCTCCCATCGCCGAAGTAGTGGGTGATGACCTGACGGTGCTGGTGGACTCTGGCATTCGTTCCGGGCTGGATGTTGTGCGCATGCTCGCCTTAGGCGCCAAGGCATGCCTGCTGGGGCGCTCGACGGTTTACGCTCTGGCCGCCGACGGACAGCACGGGGTAGAGAATATGCTGGATATCTTCTCGCAAGAAATGCGCGTGGCAATGACGCTCACTGGTGTTACCTCGATTGACAAGATCGATCGAACCGCATTGGTTCCAGTTGAGTAATGAAGGTTCGATCATGTCGCAATCACTGACCGTTAAGATGTTGGAAGCGGTACGCAATGTACCGATTGGCTACGTAGTGTGTGGTGGTGTTGTCTGTACTGTGCCGGCGCTCCTCGCGGCTCGCTTACACAACCCCTTGTTCTGTTGGTCAGCGATTGCCGCATTCTGGAGCTATCTGTCGATTCCGAGCGATAAGTCCCCAAAGGGTTGTATCTTCGGCCTGGTTTTCGGCATCACCGGCGCCGTGGCGTCAGGGCTAGGTGCTTGGACGATGGTATGGCCGCAACTGGCTATAGCACTGTCGGCCCTCTTTGCGTTTGCTGGCGCTTACGCCCAGGTTTGCGGCGCGCGCATTAGCATTCCCGCTTTGCTGACAGCGACGGCATTTGCGGTATCCACTGCATTCCCGGCAAAGGACTTTGCCCAGGGATTTGCTTATGCACGTTACTTTCTATATGGCAGCCTATGGGCTACAGGCTCCGCATTGCTGTTCCAATGGTGTCAGTACGACCAGCCTGATGCTGCAAAGCGGCCAGTTTTATGGTCGGCACTCAGAACAAATTTCACACCGAAATCTAACTTCTTTCTGCATGGGCTTCGCGTTGCGCTGTCGGGAGCACTGTCAGTTTGGTTGGTTCAATTGTGGTCGTTGCATTACGGATACTGGATGACCCTTACGGTGTTTCTGATCATGCAGCCCTACATGCATTCAACGTTGAGGATGTCTCTGGAGCGAGTCGGCGGCACCTTCTTAGGGGGAGCCATTGCTGCCGTTCTTGGTTACGCAATCCATGATCCGTTTTTGTTGGCTGCACTGATACTGCCTGTTTCTATTGGCACCCTGGCAGGGCGCTCTATGAGCCACATCAGCTATTTGATGTTCCTCACTCCACATTTCATACTGGTCGCGCAGGTTGGCCAGTCAGGAGGATCGGAGCTGGATTTGGTATTTCTACGAATGCTCTACAGCACCGGTGGTGCACTTTTAGCGATCATCGCTTCGCTTGTGATTTTTCCTCGCTGGCAAACGGCTGAGCCGTAGAGGACTAGGGGAGTGTTTCCTAGACCGCCGGTTTGAAAGCCCCTTCCCGTGCAGCCAACCAGTAACACCGCGCAAAAACTCAGTAATAGGCTCCGCGTGAACATGGCGTTCTTCCTCATGGTTTGACTCGGATGTTTGTAGGCCCTGATCGTGCCGTAGTCACGTGCGCCCTATCAAAGAGCGCTATACCCCCTCTACAGGTGCTTGTCATGCGATGAGAGGCGGGAGGGCTGAGCATCTAGAGCGTCGTTCGGGAATGGTTCTTTTCATGGTATGCCTTTTGTTTTGTTTGATAGTTATCTGCTTTTAAAGGTTTTATTGCGCTTGTTGATAATAGAGTGAGAATAATCGGTAGGCCGGCATAGTCCGGCACCCGTGAGCAAGAACACCCTGAAGCCCGCTTAATTGCGGGCTTTTGGCTTTTTGGGTCTGGCAAATTCTGGCAGCTTTGTGCATCGCCAGGCGCCGTGTTTAGGTGGCTTGGTAATGGACCCGCGCTGATTTCGGCTAGAAGTTATCCATCGCGTGACACATCGACACCTTGCCATCAGGCTTCGGTTCGACAGCGACCCATTGCATGCCGTCAGCTGAAAGCTCATCCAGCAGGAATGAACAGTCCGCCGACATCGATGCCTGCACCCGGTAATCCACCCCGGGCCGAGGTACGAAGGTCATCGTCCTGGCACACTGCCGGGCATATTGCAGGCGCCCCAGGTAATGGAGCGCGATCGGCTTGTTCGCCGGCACTACCAGCTCTGACGAGACCGAACCTGCCAACGAATAGATCGGCCCGGCAATGCCGAGGTTTTCACCGTTATGGTCGGGGAAGCCGGATTTCGCCGACGCCATCACCCCCGCGCCGGGCACATTCCAGTCGAGGCAGTCACGCCCCGGCACGGCGCGCACCAGGCCGTCGGTGAGCAGGCGAATACGGGCAGTCTCGCCGCTCTGTGGCGGGATGTAGCCGGTGGACAGCGAACGCACGTTTGCCACCTGGCCGCAGCCGCTGAGCGCTAGCAGAACGGCGGGGATTACAGTGAACAGTCTCATCAGGCAATCGACTCGCAGGGGCAGGTTAAGGCTGGCGGCAGTTCTGGCTGACTGACAGATGCGGCGCAGGTTCATAGGTCACGCGCTGCAAACCATCGGCGTCCTGGAACAGGAAGTATTTGACGCGACAGTCCTTGAACATCGCTGAGTAACCCTCGGCCCGGAAGCCTTGGCCATCGACCTGTTTGGTCACGGTATTGTTGCGGCTGACCACCGCGAGCACACTCTGATAGCTGTCGCCCATGTTTACCCCAGGCTCGCCGGTGATCGCGGCCGAGGAGGCGCAACCACCCATTGCTGCTGCCGCCAACACCAGTACGGTGCCGTACAGTCCGTTGCGTAGATCGTTCATTCCCTGTTTTCCTTTTGGTAATGGTTTACCGGCGGCCTTCGCATACCGGGGATTCGCCAATACGGCCTTGCTTGCACAGATCGAGTTTATCCCTGCGCTTGAACCCGGCGTCCTTCATGCAGTAGAACCGCGTCAGCACAACATCGATCGGCGAGGTGTCTCCCACGCCATCAAGATTGGTATACCCGCAAGCACGCATGGCGTTGTCGACGCCTGATTGGGTGACCCCCTTTTTGTACCATTGTGTGTAGTCCCCGGGTGGTGGTTGAAAGCCCCTTCCCGTGCAGCCAACCAGTAACACAGCGCAAAAACTCAGCAACAGGCTCCTCGTGAACATGGCGTTCTTCCTTGGGTTTTGACGCGGGTAGAGTGTGATGCGCCAACATCGTATAGGGAACTTTCATTCAACAAATGGTTCCATACTGTCCTTCACTCAGACTGTTCAAGGATCGAATGAAAACTTATCTGGCAGTTCCGTTAGCAATCACACTCGCCCTTGTGATGACCGGTTGCAGTAGCCGTAAGGCGGGTGATCTCACTTCAACGCCGGTCGTGCCACTGGTCATGAATGACCATCAAGCCAGCTTGACCTTCCGTACCATCGGCGGGGAGGGTGATCACCCTGTCAGTTACATGTACGGGTATTCCGACGGTCGAATGGATGACGCGGGTGATCGTGTTTATGACACTGCTTACTTCAAGCGCATACCGGCCTATCTGAAGCGAATTGGCGGTGGCACTGACAGCATCAGCAAGCTGGTCGATGCAGACAAAGTGGTGCACGTGGAAGGGACGGTCAAGGCCAAGCAGTTCACCTTCAACGGTATTCCAATGCCTACGCCGTTCGACAAAGAGCAGCCTGTTGCGCAGCAATTCACCCCGCAAGCCAAGAAGAATTACGTGGTTGAAACCGTGATCGCTGACACTTGGGTGATGAACGTGTATGAAGTTTCTCCAACCGGTGAACGCAAGACCGTTGGCGCTCACAAAAATGATGGCGCCGCAGACTGATAGTGCATGAAAGGCCTTGAGCCCGGCTTGATATAAAAAAGCGATCAACCTTTACTGTTGATCGCTTTTTTTGTGGTCGGCGTTCTGAATCATCAAACTTCCGACGCCAATTATTTGAACGTGGCAATTGCTCGAAATGGCAATTGAGCTTAGTTCGATTGATTCATACGCGTTATTAAAACCTCATCCATAAATAATACATGCCTCAACCAAAACAATTGGTTAGGCGTGCTGTTTTTGCTGTAGTCAAAATACTGACAATCAAAGCCAGTCGCATCCTCCCTATAAGTCGGTGATTTATCATGATCAAGATCATGGCCTTCTTGTTAATAGGAGTTGTCACTGCAGGATGCAACGGATTCGTGAAGCCCGACTTGTCGGGGCCGGTCAATGAAGCTTACTTTCCCGTCTTTTCAGGCTTTCCCATGCCGTATATGTACATGGCCTCGGCCGTGCAATGGAATGAGGACTACGCCGTCACCACTGGGCATACCCCGTTTATCCCCAACGTTGCATACCGTTGCAGCACACGCTGCGATCTGGTCTTTATCAAGCATAAAGCCAATGGCCACTTCCCGGCATGGCGAGCGCCGCAGGTGGGAGAGAGCATCACGGCCGTGGGCGTGAGCCCTTACCTTGTGACCACGACGGGTAAGGGCAAAGTGTATAAAACCCCCTTCAGCAATACCGAAGATCACAGCGGTGACCTGTATGCCATTCATGATGCCCCGCTGGTCAAGGGCATGTCGGGTGGGCCGGTGAGCGCCAGTGACGGTTGCGTGGTGGGGATCAATGCCGGTTTTTATTCGACCAGCCTGAACAGTGCTATTACGTTGCCTGAGCTGAAGAGCGCGCAGAGAGTGAGCATTTTTATCCCGTATTCGATTGTTGCCCGCGAATGGGGGATGTTGCAGGCGCAGCTTGATGGGGGGCGTGGGTCGAAGTTTGCGGCCAAGTAAAAAAGCACCCTCACCCCGGAAGGTGAGGGTGCTTTTTTTGATGTCAGCGCCGCGCCACATCCGAAAAGTAGAACTTGTCCAGCGTATGCCGCGACTCGGTGTACTCGAACTGGCGCCCATCCTGTAGAAACGTCTGGTTGCTCACCACGATCACATGGCTCTGACCCTCCAGGTCCAGGTGCTGCTGGTCGTCCTTGCTGCGCGGCACCGCTTCGATGGTGCGCTGGGCATAGCTGATCTGCAGATTCAGGGTCTGCTCGATATAGGCATAGATCGAGTGCTCGGCAATGGCCTGATCCAGCCCCGGAATCAGGTCGCTGACAAAATGGTTGATGTCCAGAATCACCCGCTTGCCATCAATATGGCGCACGCGTTTGATGCGGGTTATCAGGCTGCCCGCTGCAACATCGAACTTCTCGCACAGTGCGCCTTCGAGCGGGAACCGGGTGAACTCCACCACTTCGGTACTGACGTTACCGCCCAGGCGCGGGTAGGTCTCTTGAAAGCTGACGATACCGCCCAGCTGGAACTCGATCGGGCTGGATGACAATACAAAAGTGCCCTTGCCGTGGATCTTCTGGGCAAATCCACGCTCCTGCAGTTGTTCAATCGCCTTGCGCACGGTTCCGCGGCTGGCCCCATAGCTGGCCATCAACTCGGTTTCGGACGGCAGGCGCGCGCCGCGGGCCAGGCGTTCAGTGGTGATACTGGCAAGCAGATCCGTGTAGATCTGATTGTATTTGGTCATGGCGAGGGCTCTATGCCGGTTGGGCTCGGGGCCCGGAACCTTAAGGGGTGGAGGGAAGGCAGCGCAAGTATGCGGCAGAAAAATCACTAACTCGTCTGTACCAGTTGTTGCTTTAACTCGTACAGACGAGTATTTTTTTGCTACGGCGTGCTGCCACAGCGACGCTCCATAATAAAAATTCAAGCGAGACCACGCATGAGCCACGACTATTCCCAGATCGCCCGCGAGCTGCTGCACAGCCTCGGTGGTGCCGCCAACGTTGAGCAGGCCGCGCATTGCGTCACACGCTTGCGCCTGGCCCTCAAGGACCCAAGCCTGGTCGACAGCACCACCCTCAACCAGATCGATCTGGTCAAAGGCTCCTTTTTCACGGGCGGCCTGTACCAGGTGGTGATCGGCCCCGGTGAAGTCGAGAAGGTCTATGCCGCCCTGCGTGAGCAGACCGGCCTGGCAGCCGCCACTATCGCCGACGTGAAGCAGCAGGGCGCCGACAAGGCCAACGCCATGCAGCGTCTGGTGCGTGTGTTCTCAGATGTGTTTATGCCCATCCTGCCCGCCCTGATCATTGCCGGCTTGCTGATGGGGGTTAACAACCTGCTCGGCGCCAAGGGCATGTTTATCGACGGCAAAACCCTGCTCGACGGTTATCCGCAACTGGACGGGGTGTGGAGCCTGATCAACCTCATGGCCAATACCTCTTTTGTATTCCTGCCCGCGCTGGTGGGCTGGTCGGCGGCCAAGCGATTTGGCGGCAGCGAAATCCTCGGCATTGTGCTGGGCCTGATGCTGGTTCACCCCGACCTGCTCAATGCCTGGAACTACGGCAAGGCCGTGGCCGGGCTGGAGGGCCAGAGCCTGCCGTACTTCAATATCCTGGGCCTGTTCCAGATCGAGAAAGTGGGCTACCAGGGGCAGATCCTGCCGATCCTGATGGCCGCCTATGTGATGAGCGTGATAGAGAAATGGCTACGGGCGCGAGTGCCCAATGCCATTCAATTGCTGGTGGTACCCATTACCACCATCGTCATCACCGGGGTGCTGGCGCTGGCGATCATTGGCCCGGTGACCCGTCACCTCGGCATCCTCATTACCGAAGGCGTAGTGCTGTTGTTCGACGTGGCCCCGGTGCTCGGCGGAATGATTTTCGGCCTGCTGTATGCACCGCTGGTGATTACCGGCATGCACCATATGTTTCTCGCCGTGGACCTGCAATTGATTGCCAACCACGGCGGCACCTTTATCTGGCCGATGATCGTCATGTCCAACCTGGCCCAGGGCAGCGCCGCGCTCGGGGTGTTCTACATGAGCCGCAATGTGCGTGAGCGCAGCATGGCCTCTACCTCTGCAGTCTCGGCGTACTTTGGCATCACGGAGCCGGCGATGTTCGGGATCAACCTGCGCTACAAGTTCCCGTTCTATGCGGCGCTGATCGGCTCGGCGCTGGGTAGCATTTTCCTGTCGCTGAACAAGGTGCTGGCTTCGGCCATCGGTGTTGGCGGCTTGCCCGGCTTTATTTCGATCATTCCGCAGTACATCCCGATGTTTGTCATCGGCATGTTGATGGCCATTGTCGTGCCGTTTGTCCTGACCTGCGGCCTGAGCCTGAAAATCATTCGTCCGGGTTATCGCGTCGCGTAGCACATCCACTTTCCTGTAGCCGCTGCCGAAGGCTGCGATGGGCTGCGAAGCTGCCCGTCTTGATAGACGGTCCAGCGGCCCTTATTGCAGCCTGCACCAGCGGCTACAACGTCCAAGCAAGGAACACCCCATGCAAGACTGGCAGCGTTCAGTGATCTATCAGATCTACCCAAAAAGCTTTTGCAGCCACGCGGGCAACGCGACCGGTGACTTGCGGGGGGTGGTCGACAAGCTCGATTACCTGCAGTGGCTGGGCGTCGATTACCTGTGGCTGACGCCGTTCCTGCGCTCGCCCCAGCGCGACAACGGCTATGACATCAGCGATTACTACGCCATAGACCCGAGTTACGGCAGCATGGCCGATTGCGAACTGCTGATCCGCGAAGCCGGTGCCCGTGGCCTCAAGCTGATGCTTGATATCGTGGTCAATCACACGTCCATCGAACACGAGTGGTTCCAGCAGGCGCGCAGCAGCCTCGACAACCCGTATCGCGACTTCTATATCTGGCGCGACCAGCCAAACAACTGGGAGTCCAAATTCGGCGGCTCGGCCTGGGAATACGAGGCGCAAACCGGCCAGTACTATCTGCACCTGTTTGACCACACTCAGGCCGACCTCAATTGGGACAACCCCAAGGTACGCGCCGAGGTCTACAAGCTGATGTGCTTCTGGCGGGACAAGGGCGTGGGTGGCTTTCGCCTGGATGTGATCAACCTGATCTCGAAACCGGCGCATTTCCCCCAGGACGACAGCGACGGCCGCCGTTTCTATACCGATGGCCCCAACGTGCATGAGTACCTGCAGGAGATGCACCGCGAAGTGTTTGCCGGCCACGATCTGGTCAGCGTCGGCGAGATGTCGTCCACCAGCCTTGAGCACTGCATCCGCTACTCGCGCCCTGACAGCCAGGAGCTGTCGATGACCTTCAATTTTCATCACCTGAAAGTCGATTACCCGAACATGCAGAAGTGGGTGCGGGCTGATTTCGATTTCCTGCAGCTCAAGGGCATTCTTTCGGAGTGGCAGGTTGGTATGCAGGCCGGTGGCGGCTGGAACGCGCTGTTCTGGTGTAACCATGACCAGCCGCGTGTGGTTTCGCGTTTTGGCGATGACGGTGAACACCGCGTGGTCTCGGCCAAAATGCTCGCCACGGCGCTGCATTTTTTGCAAGGCACACCCTATGTGTATCAGGGTGAAGAAATCGGCATGACCAACCCCGGGTTCGAGCATATCGAGCAGTATCGCGATGTCGAAACCCTGAATATCTATCGCCTCAAGCGCGAAGCCGGGGTGCCTCACGACGAATGCATGGCTGCGATCAAGCAAAAGTCACGGGACAACGGCCGCACGCCAATGCAATGGGATCATCAGGCCAATGCCGGTTTCAGCAGTGTCGAACCGTGGATTGGCATCCCCGCCAACGCGGCGTTTATCAACGTTGAAGACCAGCGCAATGACCCGGCTTCGGTGCTGCATCACTACCGCGAATTGATTGCCTTGCGCCGCGCAGTGCCCTTGCTGCAACACGGTGTATATCGTCTGTTGTTGCCCGAGCATAAGCAGGTATGGGTCTATGTGCGTCAGGGCGATGGCGAGAGTCTGCTGGTGATCAACAACTTCTATGGCACACCCTGCGATATCGAACTGCCTGAAGGTGTGGTTGACGCGGGGATGAGCCAGCGGCTGCTGATCAGCAACTACGACGACTGCCCGGTGCGCAGCAGTCGGATTTCACTGCGTCCGTATGAGTCATTTGCCCTGCATCTGCAGTGATTACCGGTTTTACCCATAACAATAAAAAAGGTCGTTCCATGAAATCTTCACTCAACTACAGCATCTGTATCGCCAGCCTGTGCCTGCTGGCACCGTTGTCGGCCAGCGCTTTGGAGTTCGCCGGGTATTTGCGCAGTGGCGTGGGCAACTCGCTCAATGGCGGCAAGCAATCCTGCTTCAAGCTGCCCGGTGCCGAGGCCAAGTACCGGCTGGGCAACGAGTGCGAACAATACGCCGAGCTGGAACTGCGCCAGGACGTGTACAGCTTTGACGATGGCTCGGTACTGAGCGTCGATGGCATGGCCTCGCTGTACAACCAATACGACCGCCAGCTGACTTTCCAGGGCGACAACGGTTCGGCGCGTCTGCCGCAACTGTACGCGCAGTGGTCGAACCTGCCGGGTCTCAACGGCGGCTCACTGTGGGCCGGGCGCCGTTACTACAAGCGTAACGACATCCATATTTCCGACTTCTACTACTGGAACCAGAGCGCCACCGGTGCCGGTATCGAGGATGTACTGATCGGTGGCCTGAAATACAGCTACGCCCTGTCGCGCAAAGACAACCTGTACCAGGAAAACTATGTGACTCGCCACGACTTCAACGTGGCCGGTTTCAACACCAACCCCGGCGGTGAGCTGGAGTTGGGCCTCAGTTATCTGGACAAGCCCGAGCGCACTGACGCCCACAGTGGCTGGGCCATTACCGCGCAGCATGTGCAGAGCGAGTTTCTGGGGGGCAAGAACAAGTTTGCCGTGCAGTACGGCGAAGGCTCGGGCACCGGCCTGGGCTATACCGGCGACTTTCGCCTGGATAACAGCAGCAAGCGTTATCGCATCGTCGAGTTTTTCGACTGGCAAGTGACGCCGCGTTTCGGCGGGCAGGTGGAGGCGGTGTACCAGAAGGATTTTCGCCCCGACGGCGGCAATCAGGAGTGGCTGTCTTTGGGCGTGCGCCCGACTTACGCGATCAGTGAGCAGTTCAAGCTGGTCACCGAGCTGGGGCACGATCAGGTCAAGGCCGCGGACGGTACGCGCAAGTTGAGCAAGTTCACTTTCGCGCCCACCTGGTCACCCAAGGGCCCAGGTTTCTGGACGCGCCCGGAAGTGCGTTTGTATTACACCTATGCCAGCTGGAACGCTGCGGCACAGCGCGCCGCCAATGAGTTTGATGCAGGCTCGGCGCTCTCCGACAGCGGTGCATTCGGTTCGGCCCGTCACGGTTCCAACGCAGGTTTGCAAGTCGAGTACTGGTGGAAGTAAGCGAGCTGTCGGGGCTCGCGCTCCATCGGCATTTAACCGAATCAACTGCAGGTGAAGTTATGGTCACATCCCAACAAGTGGAATTGCTGGCACCGCTGTCCGGTGTGCTGATGGCGCTGGATAACGTGCCCGACCCGGTGTTTGCCAGTCGCCTGATAGGCGACGGCCTGTGTATCGATCCGACGTCGCAGGTGCTTTGTGCGCCGCTGGCCGGGGTGATCAGTAACTTGCAACACACCGGCCACGCCATCAGCATCACCCATGCCAATGGCGTGCAGGTGTTGCTGCATATTGGTCTGGATACCGTCAACCTGGGCGGCAAAGGCTTTACGGCGCTGGTCGAGGAGGGCCAGCAGGTGACAGCGGGGCAGGCGCTGATCGAGTTCGATGCAGACTACATCGCCCTGCATGCCCGCAGCCTGTTGACGCTGATGCTGGTGGTCAGCGGCGAACCTTTTGTGGCCCCGTCACCAGGTGGCGTTCTGGTCGAAACGGGCCAGCCGCTGCTGCGTCTGCAACTGGGGCAGGCCGAGACAGTGGCCGAGGTGCAAGCCGGCGATACCCAGCGTTCCCAGCCGCAGCGTCTGCCCAACCCCAACGGCTTGCACGCCCGTCCTGCAGCGGTGCTCGCCCAGGCGGCGAAAGGCTTTGCGGCAACCCTTCATTTGCACAAACAGGGTGAGAGCGCCAATGCCAAGTCGCTGGTAGCGATCATGGCCCTGCAGGCGGTTTGCGGCGACAGCGTTTACCTCAGTGCCTGCGGCTCAGATGCCGAGCAAGCGCTCAAGGTGCTGAGTGAACTGCTGGCTGAGGGTTGCGGCGAATCGGTCGTGGCTGTGGCGCCCGAAGCGCAGCCAGTAGCAGTGCCGGAGCCTGTGGCCAGCAACGAATTGCGCGGGGTCTGTGCGTCACCGGGTTCGGCCTTCGGTCATGTTGTGCAACTGACAGAAAGCGTGTTGCAGATCAGCGAACTGGCAACCGACCAGCGCCACGAGCGCGAGCAGTTGCAACAGGCCCTGGCAGGAGCCACCGCGCAGTTGCAAACGCTGTGCGACAACACACAGGGCAAGGCTCAGGCCGAGATTTTCAACGCTCACCAGGAGCTGCTGGAAGACCCCTCTTTGCTGGAGCAGGTTTTCGGGCTGATCGAGCAGGGCAAGAGCGCAGCATTCGCCTGGCAGAGTGCCACACACGAAACCGCGACCCTGTTCAAAGGCCTGGGCAATCGCTTGCTGGCCGAGCGCGCGCTGGATCTGGACGATGTCGGCCAGCGCGTACTCAAACTGATACTCGGGGTTCAGGACTGCGCACTGGAGTTGCCGGATCTGGCCATCCTGATTGCCGAGCAACTGACCCCGTCGCAGACCGCAACCCTGGATACCCGCAAGGTTGCAGGCTTTGCCACGGTCGGTGGCGGTGCCAGCAGTCATGTGGCGATTCTGGCCCGGGCGCTGGGCTTGCCGGCACTTTGCGGTATGTCGCCACAGGTGCTGGCGCTGGCTAACGGAACCGAGGTGTTGCTCGATGCGGATCAGGGGCAGCTGCACCTGGAGCCGGATCCGCAGCGGATCCGCCAGCTCACCCTCCAGCGTGCCCTTCAGCACAAGCGTCAGCAGCAGGATTTGCAGCAGGCGGCACAGCCAGCCAGTACCCGTGACGGGGTACGTATCGAAGTCAGCGCCAATATCGCGTCCCTGGCCGAGGCAGAGCAAGCGGTGAGCCTGGGGGCAGAAGGGGTCGGCTTACTGCGCTCCGAGTTCCTTTATCTGGAACGCAGCAGCCCCCCCAGCCATGCCGAGCAGGTTGCCACTTACAGCGCCATCGCCGGTGTCGTGGGTACCGGGCACAATCTGGTGGTGCGCACGCTGGATGTGGGCGGCGACAAACCACTGGCCTATGTACCGATGGCACACGAGGCCAATCCATTTTTGGGCATGCGCGGAATCCGCTTGTGCCTTGAGCGTCCACACCTGTTGCGTGAGCAGTTCAGCGCGATTCTGGCCAGTGCCGACCTGACCCGTCTGCACATTATGTTGCCGATGGTCACGCAGCTGTCCGAGTTGCGCATGGCCCGCCAGTTGCTCGAGGAGCAGGCGCTGGCGCTGGGGATCAAGACCCTGCCAAAACTGGGCATCATGATCGAAGTGCCGGCAGCAGCGTTGATGGCGGATCTGTTTGCCCCCGAGGTGGATTTTTTCTCCATTGGTACCAATGACCTGACCCAGTACACCCTGGCGATGGACCGGGACCATCCGCGTCTGGCCAGCCAGGCCGACAGCTTGCACCCGGCGGTGCTGCGCCTGATCGCCACCACTGTCAAGGCCGCCCATGCCCACGGCAAATGGGTCGGGGTGTGCGGCGCACTGGCCTCCGAGACGCTGGCGGTACCATTGCTGCTGGGGCTGGGTGTCGATGAGTTGTCAGTGAGCGTGCCGTTGATCCCGAGTATCAAGGCGCGGGTTCGAGAGCTGGATTTCGTCGCGTGCCAGGCCCTGGCGCAGCGCGCGCTGGGCCTGGAGAGTGCCGGGCAGGTGCGGGCTGCATTGCAGCCATTGGTGCAACCCATGACCGAGTTGGAGTCCTGAACATGTTCGATAAAGCGCTTAAAGCATTCTGGAAGGCCCTGACACCCGATCTGGTGGTGGATGAGCCCGCTAAACCGGTGTCGACACTGGATAAAACGGTGCTGGCTGCGCTGGGCGGGAGCGGCAATATCAAGACCGAGCAGCGGGTGGCCTTGACCCGGATCCGTGTGGAGCTGGCCGATATCACCCGCCTGGATCCGCAAGCCCTGCGTGTGGCGGGTGTGCCCGGGATCCTGAGCCTGCCGGGTGGGGTGGTGCATCTGGTGGTGGGGTTGTAAACCCCGTCCTGCGGCCCTTAGGTGGGTGCGGGCTTGCTCGCGATGACAGCACTGTGGTGTACCTGCAACACCGCAGCGATCCAATCACGAGCAAGCCCGCTCCCACAGGCTGTGTTTGCCTGCCAGCTGTGACCCTTCGCCACCCCGCTCTTACTGTTTCGCAATTGCAGGTGTATCGTATTCGCCTTTTGCGGGCCCAACGCCCGCGCCGGATACGAGAGGTAGTTGAATCCATGTCCTTTACCCGTCGACAAATACTCGGTGGTCTGGCCGGCCTGGTAGTGGTGGGTGTTGGCGCAGGAGGCGCTTCGCGTTACTGGCTGGGCAAGGTGGCTGCCGAGAACGCCGGCCACGATTACGAACTGATCAGCGCGCCACTGGACGTCGAGCTGGTGCCCGGCCATATCACCCAGGCCTGGGCGTTCGGTCCATCGGCTCCAGGTACCGAGCTGCGCGTGCGTCAGGGTGAATGGCTGCGGGTGCGCTTTATCAACCATCTGCCAGTCGCAACCACCATCCACTGGCACGGTATCCGCCTGCCCCTGGAAATGGACGGCGTCCCCTACGTCTCGCAACTACCGGTATTGCCCGGAGAATACTTCGACTACAAGTTCCGCGTGCCCGATGCCGGCAGCTACTGGTATCACCCCCACGTCAACAGCAGCGAAGAGCTGGGTCGTGGCCTGGTCGGCCCGCTGATCGTCGAAGAGCGCGAGCCTACCGGCTTCAAGCACGAGCGCACCCTGAGCATCAAGAGCTGGCACGTCGATGAAGAGGGCGGCTTCCTGCCGTTCAGCATCACCCGCGAAGCGGCCCGTGGCGGTACGGCGGGGCGCCTGTCGACCATCAATGGCAGCCATGTGCCGACCATCGACCTGCCTGCAGGGCAGATCACCCGCGTGCGTATTCTCAACCTCGACAACACCCTGACCTATCGCCTGAATATCCCCGGCGTGGAAGCGATGATCTACGCGCTGGACGGCAACCCCATCGAGCCAAGGCCGTTGGGCAAGGATTACTGGCTGGGCCCGGGCATGCGTATTTGCCTGGCAATCAAGGCCCCGCCCGCCGGTGAAGAACTGTCGTTGCGTGACGGCCCGGTACGGCTGGGCACTTTGCGTTCGGTCGCCAGCACCGATGCACCGGGCGAGTGGCCACCGGCGTTGCCCGCCAACCCGATTGCCGAGCCCGACGTGGCCAATGCCGAGAAGATCAACTTCAACTTTGAGTGGGTCGGTTCGATGTCCGAGAACCTGGGCCCGGATCAGCCTCCGAGCCTTTGGCAGATCAACGGTGTGGCCTGGGATATCAAGGACAAGACCTGCGCTGACCGACCGATTGCCAAACTCAAGCTGGGTCAGAGCTATATCTTTGAATTGAAGAACATGACCCAGTACCAGCACCCCATCCATTTGCATGGCATGAGTTTCAAGGTGCTGGCCTCCAATCGCAAAAAAATCATTCCGTATTTTACTGACACCTATCTGCTGGGCAAAAACGAACGTGCCCGCGTGGCGCTGGTGGCGGATAATCCTGGCGTGTGGATGTTCCACTGCCATGTGATTGATCACATGGAAACCGGCCTGATGGCCGCTATTGAGGTTTCCTGATGCGACAAGGGCGTCAACCCCTGATTATCGACCGCAGCCGCGATCAAGACTTTATGCGCGAAGCGCTGGCGCTGGCCGCTCAAGGCGCAGCGCTGGGTGAAGTGCCGGTGGGTGCGGTGCTGGTGCAGGACGGTGAAGTCATCGGCCGTGGCTTTAATTGCCCGATCAGCGGCAGCGACCCCAGTGCTCATGCCGAAATGATGGCCATCCGTGATGCAGCGACGGCTGTCAGCAACTACCGGCTGCCGGGCAGCACGCTGTACGTGACGCTGGAGCCATGCAGCATGTGTGCGGGGCTGATCGTGCACGCCCGGGTGGCACGGGTGGTGTATGGCGCGCTGGAGCCCAAGGCCGGGATTGTGCAAAGCCAGGGGCAGTTTTTCACCCAGGGCTTTTTGAATCACCGGGTGCTGTATGAAGGCGGGGTATTGGCTGAAGAGTGCGGGGCGATCCTCAGCGAGTTCTTCAAGGCCAGAAGGGCTCGCTGAGCCCGCTCCCACAGGGGTGAAGGGCGTGTGTTACTTCCTGGCCACAATCACCGCACGCATTGGCGCCGGCAGGCCTTCGATGGTTTTGCTGTGGTCGTTCGGGTCCAGGTAGTCGCTCAACGACTGGTACTTCATCCACTCGGTGGCACGTTGTTCTTCAACGGTGGTGACGCTCACGTCGACGCAGCGCACATCGCTGAAACCGGCACGGCGCAACCAGCGCTCCAGCGCCGGGATCGAGGGCAGAAACCACACGTTGCGCATCTGCGCGTAGCGGTCTTCCGGCACCAGCACCTGGTTCACGTCACCTTCGATCACCAGGGTCTCCAGCACCAGTTCGCCGCCTTTGACCAGGCAGTCTTTCAATGCCAGCAAATGCTCGATGGGCGAACGGCGGTGGTAGAACACACCCATGGAAAATACAGTGTCGAAACCTTCCAGGTTCGGCGGCAGGTCTTCGAAAGGAAACGGCAGGTGCCACGCCGCTTCCTGCTGCAAAAAGCGTTGCACGGCCTGGAACTGGCAGAAGAACAGCCAGTTGGGGTCGACGCCGATTACGCTGTGGGCGCCTGCGCCGAGCATGCGCCACATGTAGTAGCCGTTGCCGCAGCCCACATCGAGGATGCGCTTGCCCTTGAGGTCGACATGCGGCGCGACCCGCGACCATTTCCAGTCCGAGTGCCACTCGGTATCGACGTGAACGCCAAACAGGTCGAACGGGCCTTTGCGCCACGGTGACAGGCCCATCAGGGCTTCGCTCATCTGTGCACGGGTGGCGTCGTCGCAGTCGGTGTCCAGGGTCAGGCCGTTCAACAGGTCGATTTCGCTCGGTTTGACGTCGGGCAAGGCATCCAGCGCGCTTTGCCAGCGCTCCAGGTCGCCGTGGCCTTTCTCCATCTTGACGTCGAGCTGGGCTTGCAGGGTGTTGGCCCATTCAGCCAATGGAGTGCCGGCCAGACGCCGGGCAAGTGGGGACAGATCAATCATGGCAAGGCAATCAACGAGGCAAAGTTAAGACACTGGAACCACGGCACGACTTTCGAGAACCCGGCCGCCAGCAGGCGTTCGCGGTGTTCTTCGAGGCTGTCGGGCTTCATGACGTTTTCGATGGCGCTGCGCTTTTGTGCGATCTCCAGATCGCTGTAGCCGTTGGCGCGCTTGAACGCCACATGCAGATCAGTCAGCAGCCCGTGCTCTTCGGGGTCGCTGAAACGCAGCTTTTCAGAAAGGATCAGGGCACCGCCAGGCAGCAGCGACTGGCGGATACGGCCCAGCAGCGCCAGGCGCTCTTCTGGAGCGATGAATTGCAGGGTGAAGTTCAGCGCCACCACCGAGGCCGGCTCGAACGCCAGGGCCAGGATGTCGCCTTCGATGACTTCAACCGGCAGCAGCTCCTGAAACATCGAGTTCTGCCCATTGAGGTACTCGCGGCAGCGCTCGACCATTGCCGCCGAATTGTCCACCGCAATCACCTTGCAGCCTTCAGTGCGCACATGGCGGCGCAGGGCCTGGGTGACGGCGCCCAGTGAGCAACCCAGGTCGTACAGTACGCTGTCGGGCCGGGCGAACTGGGCGGCGAGCACGCCAAGGTTCTCGACAATGGTCGGGTAGCCGGGCACCGAGCGTTTGATCATGTCCGGGAACACCCGCACAACGTCTTCGTTGAAGGCGAAGTCCGGCACCTGGGTCAGGGGCTGGGCGAAAATACGGTCGGGTTCTTTGCTCACGGCGGTTCCGGCGGTGGAATTTTCAAAAGGGGCGGCATTTTAGCCAAGTTGGCGCCGGGATGCGCGGTCTGTCTGATAAAGCGTTCAGCGTTTGCCCTGGGAAAACACCGAGGCGGCAATGCCCCACTGGCCCAGCCAGTAACTGAGGATGATCAGGTAGGGCGCGGCGCTGAACGGTTGCACAAAGCGATCGATGCCGATCAGGCTGTCCGAGACCACAAACGCCAGCGCCCCGGCGGCTGCCAGCCAGGCCGAGTGTTTCGGTAC
>NZ_WIVQ01000073.1:0-23342 GCF_009600545.1 Pseudomonas sp. FSL R10-1339
AGCAGGCCCTGCAGGACGCCGGCCTGCTCGACAACCCGATCATTCGCGACGGGCGCATGGGCGTAGCCTGCGGCTCGTCCACCGGCAGCACCGACGAGATCATGGCGTTCGGCAATATGCTGCTCAACTCGGTGGCAGACGGCCTCAATGCCAACAGCTACGTACGGATGATGCCGCACACCACAGCGGCCAATATCAGCATCTTCTTTGGCCTGACCGGGCGCCTGATCCCGACCTCCAGTGCCTGCACCAGCGGCAGCCAGGGGATCGGCTATGCCTACGAGGCCATCAAGTTCGGCCGCCTGCCGCTGATGCTCGCCGGCGGCGCCGAAGAACTGTGCCCCACCGAAGCGATGGTGTTTGACGCGCTGTACGCCACCAGCCTGAAAAACGACGCCCCGCACACCAGCCCACGCCCCTACGACAGTGGTCGTGACGGCCTGGTGATCGGCGAAGGCAGCGGCATGCTGGTACTCGAAGAGCTGGAACACGCACTGGCCCGTGGCGCCCATATCCACGCAGAAATCGTCGGCTTTGGCAGCAATGCCGACGGCCAGCACACCACCCGCCCGGAAGTCGGCACCATGCGCCGGGCGATGGAACTGGCACTGGAAGACGCCGGTATTGGCGCGGATGCCATCGGCTATGTAAACGGCCACGGCACCGCCACCGAACAGGGTGATATTGCCGAGACACTGGCCACCAGCGAGCTGTTCGGCAAACACATGCCCATCAGTTCGCAGAAGAGCTTTTTTGGCCATACCCTGGGCGCCTGTGGGGCGCTGGAATCCTGGTTCAGCATCGAAATGATGAACCGCGACCGCTACGTTCCCACGCTTAACCTCGATAAAGTCGACCCGCGCTGCGGCGAACTGGATTACCTGCGTGACGAGTTCCGGGTGATGCACAACGACTACGTGATGAACAACAACTTTGCCTTTGGCGGAGTCAACACATCGTTGATCTTCCGTCGCTGGGCCTGATACCTGTGGAACCCATGCAATGACTTACCTGCTGCGCATTACCTTGATTGCCCTGGCCCTGCTGACCACCGTGTCCTGCACCAGCAAACCCGTGTTCACCCCCGACCGCACATTACATGCCTCGATCAACAGCGACCGTGCGCAAATGCAACAGGCCATCGTCAAGGCCCTGGTCGGGCGCGGCTGGACAGTGCAAAAAATCACCCCGCAACTGGTGCAGGCGCAGATCACCGTGCGCGGGCAATACCACGCTGAAATCGACATTCCGTACAGCGCCGATCACTACCGGATCCAGTACCGCGACAGCAGCGGCCTGGACTACAAGGACGGCAAGATTCACAAGAATTACATTCGCTGGGTGCGCCTGCTGGATCGCGATATCGTGCGCGACCTCAAGGACAATCAGAACGAACGCACGGCCAAACAGCTGTCTGAAGCGGCGCGGGTAAAACCGTTGTAACCATCAGAAACGACAAAGGCGCCTTTCGGCGCCTTATTCACAAACAGACTGGCTTGTCATAGCACTGTGTCTGTCCGGCTCTGTAATGGCTGGTTTCCCAGGATTCTCAGAGTCTCACAAGCCCCTTGCGGGTACGAATGGACTATTACTCGCGCTAAGCGTTTAGGCAACCAGCATGACGCCCGCTTATCGTTTCTGGCCGCTCTTTTACAAGCTCAAAGCGCAGCGGACAGCCGATGTTTACGAATAACCACGATGGCCCTGACCTTGATCATTCCGGCACTTCATAGCCTCTGAAATCACAAATAAGTACGCTGCCTTCTTTCGGTTGATATTGAAGTGACATTGACTGGACCCGTGCTTAAAGAAGCGATTTTGCGCAGCATTACTTTCAAGTTTCCAAGCGTGTTTTATAACTGCGCGTTTCGCAATTCTCGGCCAAACCGCAGCCCCTGCGGGCCATATCTCTTTCATTCGCTGGACATAACCTGCAAAGCCTGAACCGCGATGTAGCGCTGGCGATGGTGCATCTGATCCATCAGGCTAAAACGTCTGTGGATAAGTGACTGGCCCGGTAATACACGCTCCCAAAGCTACAACTATCGGGCGAGAGTGATACTTCCTTCGGTGCTTTGGCGATAAATCGTGTAGGGCAGCACCACCGTGTCAGCAATGGCGGAAGGCACGAAATCCAGAAGCCTGAGTGGTAGCAAGGCAGACGCTGCAATATCTTGTGAAACAGTAGGGGATGGCCCGTGCAGAATACACAGACCGTATGACACGCCACTGTAAACCCGGGGCACGGAATCACAGTAGGTTTTCCACTCTTTAAGATTACGACGCGTTACTTCATCACCACGCAATACCGTATTGGTCGTTCCACAACCGCTGAGTGCCAAGCATAAGCCAGCGAGCACTGCGTAACCTGTATGGGCCATGATCAAATCTCGATGTCAGGGGTTAATAACCTAACGACAAACGTGCACAAAAGGCGATCACCTCCCGGCATCGATTTGTTAAGAGATTTTTCGCCAAGAGGGAATCTTGCGCGCCAACATTTACCGGGCAGCGACGTCCGAGGGTCATATCTCTTTCATTCGCAGGACGCTTCCTAGAGAATCCTTGGGTCTTGCGCCTGTCTCTTTCGATCGCTAGCCTCCGGTACGTCATCCCCCATGGTTGACCGGGCGTGCAAGTCCGATTGAGATTTGAGTATCACCGCCAGAAACTCTGCTTTATGGCGGCTGTACGTGGGAGGTCTTCGGATCTGCCGGGTTTTGCTCCTATCTACCGGTCTTGCACACCCGCGTACAGCTGCCACCCTCTTTGTGTGCAAGCAAATGGTGACAGCTTCCAATTCGTATAGATGGAGACTCACCATGACTACACACGATCACGAACAAACCCTCTAACACACCGATGAACTGCTACGCTGCGCCATCGCCACGGCCTATGCGTCGGCCGATAACCTGCAAGGCCTGAACCGCGATGTGGCGCTGGCGGTGGTGCATCTGATCCATCAGATCAAAGCGTCTGTGGATAAGTTGCTGGCTCGCTGATCAGCCCTGCCCTCACCCCAAACCTCTCCCTCCGGGAGAGGGCTAGGGTGAGGGGTGCACCATCTTGCGCGTCAGCAACTGCGCAAACGCGGTCGCCATCGGTGATGAGTGACCCTTGCGCTGCACCAGCCACACCGCCGTATTGGCATCGGTATCCAGCAACGGCCGATAAACCACACCCTTGATACGCATATGTTGGAACGACGCCGGCAGCACCGACACCCCCAACCCCGCCGACACCAGCCCGATAATGGTCATGGCCTCCCCCGCCTCCTGGGAGATATGCGGGCTGAACCCCGCCACCCGCGCGAGGCTGAGCAATTGCGCGTACAAGCCGCTGCCATAGCTGCGCGGGAAGAATACAAAGGGTTCGTCCGCCAATGCCGCCAGTTGCAAACCATCCTCGCTGCCTTCGGCCAGCGGGTGATCGGCGCGAATCACAGCCACCAGCGGCTCGCGAAACAGTTCCACGACATGCAACGAATCCGGCAACGCCAGCGGCCGCATGATCCCGACTTCGATGGACTCATCCACCAGCCCCTCGGCCACCTCGCGGCTGCTCATTTCCTTGAGGTCCAGATGCACCGCCGGGAACGCCTGGCGAAAGGCAAAAATGGCCTGGGGGATACTGGAGTTGAACGGCGCCGACGAGGTAAAGCCAATTTTCAATTCACCCAGCTCACCCAACTGCGCCCGCCGGGCCACGTCGGCGGCTTTGTCGACCTGGGCCAACACCCGCCGCGCCTCCTCAAGAAACAAGCGTCCGGCTTCGCTCAGGGCAACCCGACGATTGGTTCGCTCGAACAGCCGTGCCCCCAATTCCTGCTCAAGCGCCTGAATTTGCTGGCTTAGCGGTGGCTGGGAAATGCCCAGCACCTGCGCCGCCCGACCAAAGTGAAGCTCTTCGGCCACGGCAATGAAGTAGCGCAAATGGCGCAGTTCCATACAACCCCCATTAAGTCGTAAAACCTATTAAACAGGTCGAATTATATATTGGAAAGAATCGTTAGCCGCCTATATTCTTTTGTCATTGCCGTTCGGCTTTACCCCAATTTGAGGTCCCCGTGAAAACTGCCGCTGCACCCCTGGCCCACGAAATCCCGCCGTCCGCGCTGGATGATGTTGTTACCCAACTGAATGATGTATTTATCGAGAAAGGCACGCCGATGTTTATGCGCACGGTGCTGGCCCTGTTCTCGGGTGGGTTCGCAACCTTTGCCCTGTTGTATTGCGTGCAGCCGATGATGCCGGTGCTATCCCATGAGTACGGGATCAATGCCGCTCAAAGCAGTCTGATTCTGTCCGTGGCCACGGCGATGCTAGCCATTGGCCTGCTGATTACCGGGCCCATTTCCGATGCCTTCGGGCGCAAGCCCGTGATGGTGTTTGCGTTGTTTAGTGCCGCGCTGTTTACCCTCCTCAGTGCCCTGATGCCGACCTGGGAAGGTGTACTGATAACACGGGCGCTGGTAGGGCTGTCACTTAGCGGGCTGGCTGCGGTAGCCATGACCTATCTGAGTGAAGAAATCCACCCGCAGCACATCGGCCTGGCCATGGGCCTGTATATTGGTGGCAACGCCATTGGCGGCATGAGCGGTCGTCTGATCAGCGGTGTATTGATCGACTTTGTCAGTTGGCACACCGCGATGTTGGTGATTGGCGCGCTGGCGCTGGTGGCCGCGGTGGTGTTCGTGAAAATCCTCCCCGAGTCGCGCAACTTCCGCCCGCGCTCGATGAATCCGCGCAGCCTGCTCGACGGTTTCACCATGCATTTTCGCGATGCCGGGCTGCCCTGGCTGTTTCTCGAAGCGTTCCTGCTGATGGGGAGTTTTGTCACCCTGTTCAACTACATCGGCTACCGCCTGCTGGCCGAGCCGTACAATATGAATCAGGCGCTGGTAGGCTTGCTGTCGATCGTCTATCTGTCGGGTATCTACAGCTCGGCACAGATTGGCGCACTGGCCGACAAACTGGGCCGTCGTCGCGTACTGTGGGCGGTGATTGTGCTGATGCTGGCCGGGATCGCGCTGACCCTGCTCACGCCCATTGCGTTTGTGATTATCGGCATGCTGATGTTCACCTTCGGCTTCTTCGGCGCGCATTCGGTGGCCAGCAGCTGGATCGGCCGCCGGGCAAGCAAGGCCAAGGGGCAGGCGTCGTCGCTGTACCTGTTCAGTTACTACGCCGGGTCGAGCGTAGCTGGCACCCTGGGTGGTGTGTTCTGGCATCTGGCGGGCTGGAACGGCATCGGCTTGTTTATCTCCAGCATGCTGGTGGTTGCCCTGCTGGTAGCGCTGCATCTGGCCCGGCTGCCAGTGCTGCCGGGAAACGCAAAGAACACGTAACTCCCTGCACCTGCGGCTACAGGCACTACCTCAATTCGGGTTGTTGATCTGTAGCCGTGCCTGGAGGCTGGTACCACGTTTTTCCAGACTCAGGCTTTCGAAGCCTGCACCTTCCAGTTCAATACGATTGAGCCAGCCCAGCACCGCAACCGCATCCCCGTTCAGGGAGATGCGTACAACACCGCCATCCATTTCAAACTGCTCAACGCTCAACCCGGAGTCTGCGGCACTGTCGCTCAAACGCGAGACCAAGGGCTGTTCAGCACCCCTGGCAATGGATCCGGGGCGTGCCTGCCGGACTTCAACTTCGAGTGCCAGCTGCTTGAGGTACAGCGCCCGGGCCGCATCCAGACGTTGTTGAGCCGGTAACCACAGCCCGTAGACGCTGAACACAATCAGTAAAAATACCGCCAGCACACCGCACAACTGGCGGTCTCGAGGCGGCAGGTGCAACCAGCGCTCACGCACAAACGTCTTCATGATTCATCCCTGAGGGTCAGCATGGCCTGCACCCGACTGCCCTGCTGGCTCGCATTGCCCAGCGTAATCGGCAGTGCGCTTTGCACGCCTCGCTCGCGTAATTGCTCAAGCTGGGCAAAGCTGCCGACCGTGAGGTTCAATACCCAACCGATGCTTGCCCGCCACTCCATATGCTGCACTTCGACACTGCTGGCGCCAATCACCTGCTCGGTCAGTTGAAGCAACCGTGCCATATGCCCTCCTTGTGCACCCGTGGCGCGCTGCTGCATTGCCTTGAGTTGTGCGGACAGGTCCACAATACGGGTTTGCGCCGGGTACAGGGTTTTGAACCGCTCCTCGCTCATGACATAAATCCGCGCCGCTTCCCCCTCCAGAAAACTGCTGCGCAGGTGGGTAAACCCCAAGGCCAGCGTGAACATCAGCAGTGCCATTACCCTGAGTCGCCGCCACGGCCAACCCCGCACCTGACGCCGAAACTCACCTTGGAGCAAGTTGATTGCATCTTCCGGGAGTGCGTCCCAGTCAATTTTTCGCGCCGTCAATGCGGTGGGCAAACCGGATTTAACCAACTCCAGCCCCACCAGGGAGACGGCCAGCCGGAATTCAAGCGTCCCGCCAACCAACCAGCGCCCACACCACCATTGCATACATGCTTGATCGCGTGGCAACAGATCCGCATCCACCTGCGCGCTGACGATAGTCAAACCGCGCTCATGGAGCTGGCACAGCAAGGTTCTAAATCGCTGTTTGTGAGTGATCAGCAAGGGATAACGCTGCTGCGTATCCACCGGCCCGACGGCGAAGTGCAGTTCGTCCAGATCATCGGCCAGTTGATCTTCGACGGCAAAAGCCAGGGCCTGTGCGGTGGGCCTACGCTTGCCCGGCCAGGGTTCGGTCAGCACCCAGCTGCACATTTCCATGGGCAGGACCAGTGCGACGTTCCGGCCTTTCAGCCCGGCTGCAGCTTCGCTCAATGAGGTTTCTGTCGGCGACTGAGCATCGTGCCAGACGAATACAGGGGCGTTGTCATAATCAATCTCGACACTGTGGGCAAAACCCTTGGCGGTGAGGTAAAGCCAGCTGTTCATACAAAGGGCTCGCGGTGTCGGGGAGCTAAAAGGCGTCGCTGCAACAAGTGCCATTCGCCGGTATGAGGATCGCGGACCACATCGCTTTCAAGCCGCAAGCGACTTTGCCCAAGGCGCACATCGGTGGTGATCCGAAACCAGCGACTGCTGATGCCCAGACCCGCAGCCTGAACACCCAACCCGATCAGCGCCGGGGTGAACGTGAAATCCTGAACACTGGCATAGCCTTGCAGCGGCCGGGTAGTCACCAGCGCGCGCGCCAGCTCAGGCGTCACGCCTTCCAGCGTCGCAAGGAGAGTGGCAGGCGCAGTGTTTATGTTCAGTACGGCATCCTTGCCCAACAGCACGATCCACGGCTGCATACGCATGTACCACTGGCTGTCGACACCGGGCAGCACACGCAACTGGCTGATATCACTCAAACTCTGGCCCTGCAGTACGCTGGCATCCAGCGGGGTCAATTCAAGCAGGGTTTGCAGGCGCATCCAGCGTTGCTCCATCACATCGCTGGCGGGACCTTTGGCCAATAAGGGGCTGATGTTGAATCGCCCGGCGAGGTCTTCAATTACCACGTCGATTTGTCCATCGTCGATGCGCAACTGTGGCTGGCTGCTGGCCCAGGCCTGGCCAGAAGCAACGGCGACCATGGGGTCGCGGATCAGGGTACGCAAGTGTTCACGGGCCCAGATCTCGCCCGCAAATGCCAGGGTGCGCAGCTGCAACTGATGGATCTGCTGGGCACTGCTGTTCAGAGCCAGACGATGGCTGCGCAACAGGCCGGCGGTGATCAACAACGCCAGGCTCATCACCAGCAACACGGTGATCAGGGCGATCCCTCGCTGGTTACGGCGCATCACGTGTCCCCCGGCAATAACAGCACACGGCGTACACCGTCGAAGCGACCCACCGACAGGTTTAACTCCAGGGCGTGCTGCGCAGTTTTGGGGGCAGAAGCACCTGCACTGTGCCAACCCGTCTTGCGATTGAACAACCGCCAGCGCACCTCGCGCACATCGCCAAGCAGTTTTTGTTGTTGCAGTTGCGCGCCCTCCTCCAGCCCGCGGCTAAAGCGCCAGAGCACACCGTCCTTGAGCTGGTAACTGACATCCTGCACCTCACTGCGCGGCAGGCCCAACGGGTTGCGCCAGTTGACGCGGCGCACTTCGAGTTTATCGGGGTACAGCACGACACCCGGGCTTTGGGCTGAACTCTGGGCCTGCAAAACATCGCGTTCGATCATCGCCACCGCCCTCTGCAAGCTGCGCAGGGCCTGCTGTTGTGCCGTGCTGCTGCGCTCGGCACGTACAACTGCGTCAAAGAGTCGCCAGCAGCCAAGGCCCAGCAAGGCGAAAATGGCAATGGCAATCACCAGTTCGAGCAGGGTAAAGCCGGCCTGGGGCTTATTCATGGCTGAACGCCAGCCAGTGGGTCACAGACTGTATCGCATGCTCGCTGCCCGCCGGGCTGACACTCAACTCTACCCGCAGCAGGCCTGTACCGGGCTCGGCCGTGATGCGTCGACTCAGGCGCCAGTCACGCCGGGCATAGGTCACATTGAGGGTTTGTAGCCCCAAGGCCGGAGGAGCAGTTTGCAGCTGCATTTCATTGAGGTGGTTGTCCGCCAGCCATGCGCCCAACAACCTTGCCTCGACCCTCGCACTCTGGCCCAGCACATACTGGCAGGCAGACATGACCGCCGCCGCCAGGATGGCAAAGATGGCGAGCGCAATCATGACTTCCAGCAGGGTGAAACCTTTATCAGCCTTCATGGGATGCCTGTGCCACAACAACCAGCACGTCGCCAAGGCCGTCGCTGACGATACTTCGCCAGCGCCGGGGCGGACTGTCGACGTGCAGACTGAAAGCGGTGTTTTCATCGCTGCTCAACCACATTAACTGCGGTGCTTCTGCCATAGGTATAAGGGGCTGCGAGCGCCCCTCCACAGTCAGGGCAAGGGCCAGTCCGTAAGGCAACTTCACCCGGGCATCAGCCGGCTTCCAGGCATCACGTTCAAAGCGCATCACCTGATAGGCCCCGGGCTCAAGCCGCAGGCCATATTCCCGGCCATCCAGAACCGCTTTCTCGCGTAAACCGTGCATAACGCCCAACAGGACATCGGCTTCCTGTCGAGCGTTGCGGCTGTTGTTGTCACCCAGGCTGATATGCACCATTGAAGCGAGCACACCCACCAGCACAATGACCACCAGCAACTCGATCAGGGTAAAGCCCGACGCCGGCCTGCGCATGGCTCAGTAGCTCCAGTTGCCGATGTCTGCCGCGCTCCCTTCACCGCCGGGTACGCCGTCTGAACCCAAGGAAAACAGATCGTAATCTGTCGAACGGGTACCCGGGCTGAGGTATTGATAAGGCGTGCCCCACGGATCCAGTGGCAGCCGCTTGAGGTACCCCTGCGGGTTCCAGTTTTTTACCACCGGGCTGCCGGCCGGGTGCTTGCTCAAAGCCTCAAGGCCCTGCTGGGTCGAGGGGTAGCTGAAGGTGTAGAGGCGATACATTTCAAGGGCTGTGGCAATGGCCTGAATATCAGTGCGCGCAGCGGTCACCTTGGCCTGATCCGGGCGGTTCATAAACTGAGGCACGACAATGGCACCGAGCACACCAATGATGACTACCACAACCATGATTTCAATCAGGGTGAAGCCCCGTTGCTTGGGTTTTGAAGCACTGTTCATAGATCAATTCACCAGTTGATTGAGGCCAAGAATCGGCAAGAGAATGGCCATGACGATCAGCAGCACCACGCCACCCATCAGCACCAGCATGATCGGTTCAAACAGGCTCACTACCAGGGCGATACGGGCGGCGAGGTTTTTTTCCTGTTGCTCGGCGGCCCGCGCCAGCATGCTGTCCAGCTCGCCGGCACGTTCGCCACTGGCAATCAGATGCAGCATCATGGGCGGGATATCACCACTGCGCTCCAGCCCTCGAGCCAGAGTGCCGCCTTCGCGGACTGAGCGGGCAACGTCGAGCATGCGTTGGCGTATGGCCAGGTTACTGATGACCGTGGCCGAAATTTCCAGGGCATCCACCAGTGGTACGGCACTTTTGCCCAGTATCGCCAGGGTGCTGGCGAACCGTGCTGCTTCCATTGCCCTCAGCACCCCGCCCACCAGCACAAGGTTGAGCAACAGCACATGCCAGCGCAGCTTCAGCCGCGGCTGACGCAGTGCCCAACGGGTCGCGCCGCAGGCAACCAGCAGCACGATAAAAAGCAACGCGCCATAACTGCGCAGACCATTGCTGATGGCGATCATGGCTTGTGTCAAAACAGGTAATGGCTGGCCACTGTTGATGAAGATCTTGACCACGTCGGGTACAACGTAGCCGAGCAGGAAACCGACAATCGAGAACGAAGCAACCAGCAAGATCAGGGGATAGACCAACGCCAGCTGGATTTTCTGGCGCGAGGCCTGACGGGCTTCGGTGTAGTCGGCCAATTGCTCCAGGACGAGCCCCAGGTGCCCGCTGCGCTCGCCTGCAGCGACCGTGGCCCGGAACAGTTCGGGGAAAGCGCGGGGGAACACCGCCAACGTGGTGGCCAAGGCATGACCTTCCAGCACCCGGCTGCGCACAGCCGCCAGTAAATGGCTAACCCGACGCTTTTCACTTTGAGCCGTGACGGCGCTCAAGGCTTCTTCGAGGGGCAGGCCGGCATGGATCAGAGTGGCTAATTGACGGGTGAGCAGCGCCAGATCCGTGCCCCCCAGACGGGTGCCGGACTGCGCATGGCTGTCCTTCTGCCGATTTTTTCTGGCCTCACCCAGATGGCTCAGGCGCAGGCCCCGCTCACGTAAAAGCTGGCGAGCATGGCGGGCACTGTCAGCCTCTTGAAGCCCCCGGCAATTGCGCCCGTTGGCGTCCTGCGCGCGATACTCAAAAGCAGGCATGCTCAGTCCTCCTGAGTGACACGCAGCAGTTCGTCGAGGCTGGTCTGACCGTCAAGCACCCGCCGTTGGCCATCTTGAAACAGCCCGCAGGATAACTTTCGCGCTTCGCGGATCAGTTCCGGCTCGCTGGCGCCCTGATGAATCATCCCGGCCAGGGCCGGGGTGATACTGACCAGTTCGTAGATACCGGTACGACCGCGATAACCTTGCCGGCAGTGTGTGCAGCCCCGAGCCCGGAACAGGATCGGCCTGGCCTCAGGGTCAAGGCCAAGCCGTGCCCTGGCGACCGGGTCGGCGGCGTACGGGGTTTTGCAGTCCACACACAGCGTGCGCAGCAGCCGCTGGGCCAATATGCCCACCAGAGAAGACGACAACAGATAGGCATCCACCCCCATGTCTACCAACCGGGTGACGGCGCCAATGGCGCTGTTGGTGTGCAGGGTCGACAGCACCAGATGCCCGGTCAACGAAGCTTGTACGGCGATTTCGGCGGTTTCATGGTCACGGATCTCACCGACCATGACCACGTCGGGGTCCTGACGCAGAATCGCCCGCAGACCTCGGGCAAACGTCATGTCAGCCTTGGTGTTGACCGGGGTCTGGCCGATGCCGGGAAGGTGATATTCCACCGGATCTTCGACAGTCAGAATATTACGGCTCTGGTGATTCAAATGGCTAAGCGCAGCATACAGGCTAGTGGTTTTGCCCGAGCCGGTCGGGCCCGTGACCAGAAAGATCCCATGGGGGCGCGCAAGAATGTGTTGAAACCGACTCAGGGTCTCGGCGGGCATGCCCAGGCACTGGAGATCCAGGCGCCCGGCCTGTTTATCCAGCAGACGCATGACTACCCGCTCACCGTGTGCAGAAGGCAGGGTAGAAACTCGCACATCGACTTCATGCCCGGCCAGACGCAAACTGATGCGGCCATCCTGGGGCACGCGTTTCTCGGCAATATCCAGGCGCGCCATCACCTTGATCCGTGATACCAGCAGACTGGCCAGTTCGCGTTTGGGCCTGAGCACTTCACGCAGTTGGCCATCAATGCGCATGCGCACGGACAGGTAGTGCTCAAAGGTTTCGAGGTGTACGTCCGAAGCCTTCTCACGCATGGCTTCTCGCAGCAGGGCATTGATCAGGCGAATGATCGGGGCATCGCCCTCCTGCTCCAGCAGATCTGCGGTTTGCGGTACTTGCTCGGCCAGGCTCATCAGGTCGAGTTCGTCGTCCAGCCCTTGGGCTACTTGCTCGGCCGCGCTTTGGCCAGCGCTATAGGTGCTGGCCAGCCGCTCGCTGAATTGTGCATCGGTGAGTGTGCTGACCTTTAATTCAGCCGTTGCCCAGCGCTGTGCTTCGGCCAACGCGGTCAATGGTGTGTCGGCACGAAGCAACAGGGTGGCAGGCGTGGATGAGGTGTCCAGCAGCACCCCGAAACGCCGGGCAAAGCCGAAAGGCAAACGCTCACCTGGCGATGTCATGGTCGACCTGCTTCAGGTGGGCGACGGTTATCTTGCGTAGGGGTATCGAACATTTGATGTGCATTGTCGGGCAACAACCGCGAGCTTTTGCCCTTGGGACCGCTCTCATCGAGCTTGCGCAAAGCGTTGTAACGGCTTTCGCTGATTTCACGCAGATCATTCTTGCTGCGCACAATGGTCGGACGCAAAAAAACCATCAGGTTGGTTTTGGTACGGGTGTCTTTGTTCCAGCGAAACAGGGCGCCCAGGTACGGAATGTCTTTAAGTAAAGGAACGCCACTGACCTGGGTTCGCACGCTGTCCTTGATCAGCCCGCCAATCACGATGATTTCCCCGTCTTCGGCCAGGATGGTGCTTTTCAAGGCGCGTTTATTGGTGATCAGATCGGTTGACTCGACACCCTGCAGTGAAGGGGCTATCTCGGAGTTTTCCTGTGCAACTTCCAGACGCATCAAGCTGCCTTCATTGATATGCGGCTTGACCTTTAGGCTGATGCCGATGTCCTGACGCGTCACCGTGGTAAAGGGGTTTTTGGCGTTTTCACCAGAGCCTGTATAGGAGCCAGTTTTGAGCGGCACGTTTTGGCCCACCAGGATCTCGGCTTCCTGATTGTCCAGGGTCAGAAGGCTCGGCGTGGACAACACATTGTTGTTGGTATCGCTGGCCAACGCTGAAACCAGGACGTTGAAACGGTCGTTGCCAACCTGCAGCACGGCACCTTCTGGAAGTTTGATATTACTTTGGGACAACGCACCAATTTGAATTCCGGTGCCCGGGAAGGTAATACCGCCTCTGCCTCTGCCTGCGTTGACACCCCATTGCACGCCGAGGGTTTTCGCAATATCCCCGGAAACTTCAACAATAGCGGCATGGATCAACACTTGTGAGCGCGGCTGATCCAGTTCGCGCACGATATTTTCCAGGGTACGAACCTGCACAGGCTCAGCCATGATCACCAGTGCGTTCTGGCTTTCATCTGCCGCTACCATCACTTCGCGGGTTGATGCTTTCTGGGTACTGCTCTCCAGGGCCATGTCCTTTTTCAAACCCGGGCTTACTGATTCCAGTACTGCGGCCAATTGCTTGGCATCGCCATAGCGAAGACGCAGCACCCGTGAGTTTTCCTGCTTGATGCTGCCCGGAGCATCGAGAGAGCGGGCCAGTGCACTCAAGCGCTTGCGAGCTGTTTCGTTGCCAATGATTACCACGCGATTGGTCGATGTGTCGGCGATCACTCGACTGTTCGAACCCGCATCCTTTTTGTCCAGCGCTTGCTCCATGATCCTGGCAATGTCGCTGGCCAGACCATGTTTGAGCACAACCACCGAATGGCCGGAACGCGCACCTGAATCCAGCTGGCGAACCATTTCGACAAGGCGCTGCGTATTGGCTGCAGTGTCGGTAATGATCAGCGCGTTGGCCGAAGCAGAAGGCCCGACGTAACCACTGCTAGACACCAGTGGTCGCAACAGGCCAGCCAGATCGGCCGCGACGCTGCCATTCAGTTCGATGACCCGTGTGACAAAGGCCTCTGCCTCAACCGCTTTCGCATCAGCGCTGCCAGCCCGTGCTTTTGCCTCGGCGGCAGGGATGATCAGTAAACGATCACCTTGGTCAATCACCGAGAAGCCGTGGGCATCGAGCACAGAGTAAAACAAGCGACGTACGCCTTCGCGGTCCAGCTCTTTTTCGGAAATAACCGTGACCCGGCCCTGAACCCTGGGATCAAGAACCACGGTGGCGCCGAGTATCGATGATATTTCCTGCACGACGTCGCGCAGTTCGGCCTCTTTCATCGCCAGTTTCCAGTACTGCTTCTGGGCCCACGCCGGAGATTGCAACAGCAACCCTGCGCACAGCACACAACAGGTAAAAAGAGGGCCGAAAACGAAGGCACCGGGCTTGGTCATGGGCATTTTCTAAAGTTTCCCGGTCGATGGCCGCAGGTAAAAAGTGGTCTCCTGCGAGGTCGTAGCTGGAGCAGTGGATAAGGGCAATACATACTGGTTTGGCGGTTTAAGGGTCAGGTACTCTTCACGCCCATTGCGCCATAGCACCACATGGTCCATCTCGATACGGCGCAGGACACTGCCACCCGGCAAAGGCTCACCTTCCGAGTAGAAACGTGCCGACTGTGCATCGGCCAACAAGGCTTGAGAGGAGCCCTGGCTCGCAACAAAGCTCGCACGCAACTGCAATGGCTCAGCACTCGGTACCCGACGGTCTTGAGTGACAAGCCCGAATAACGTGGCGATCGCTTCAGGCTTGAAAAGCCCGGGAGCCGGAGGATCTGAAACATTCAAGGGTGCGAGTTCCGATTGCATATGGATAGAGTGGCGATACCCTTGTTCTTGCCACACCAAATAACTGCCATAGACCAAGATCAATGCCAGCGACGCCCATACAGATGAAAAGCAGTGTTTGAATACTTGAATCGAACTGTTCATGACTGTCTCATGACTGAATTGCTCTACCCTGATAAAAAACACCGCTGCGTCAGATGGCAAGTGGATAACTATCAACCTGCACACACATCAACACGCAAATCTCCCTCTAAAAAACAGGCTTAAGCTAAACAGTACCGAACAACTTCACTCCAAAACCCGGCACCCCCTTACTTAAACAGTCAGGAGCTATCATTGCGACTTGTTTCTAGACCAAGGTAACTTTCCAGCAAGAGCCACACCCGGATCACAATGAGTGGTCTACGGAGCGTATTGCAAGCAGCAGTCCGAATGTAGGGCGGTTATCACTAATACACCCTAAAACTGCGAGCGCTTGAAAGTGCAACAATCAAGAACTCCCCTTGGTACATTTATTATTAAAAAACCCAAAGACAACCTTGCCCTGAATAACAGAACGTTGTGCGCAGAATGCAAGCCCGATAACACTAAGCAGCCTTTTATAACACCAAACTTATTTATACAATGGCGAAGGCTGATTTTCACTGGCATGAACAATTATTAATGTAAGGCCAGCCCTCTTGAATCTGTAGGTTTTGTCTCTAACTCCCCTACATTTAGTGTCGGCAGTCATACTAATGACTACGCAATAAATGAAAATGCCCCGACATGTCGGGGCATTTTTTTATCTGCTGGAGCTTACTGGTGATATTGACCGGAGAACTCATGCACCGCACTGATAAACGCACCGGCGTGCTCGGGTTTTACTTCCGGGGTAATACCATGGCCCAGGTTGAACACATGGCCCGAGCCGTTGCCGTAGCTGGCCAGGATGCGCTTGACTTCGGTGCGGATGGCCTCCGGGTTGGCGTACAGCACGGTCGGGTCCATGTTGCCTTGCAGGGCAACCTTGTTGCCGACACGACGGCGGGCTTCGCCCAGGTCACAGGTCCAGTCCAGGCCCAGTGCATCGGCACCAGCATCGGCGATGCTTTCCAGCCACAGGCCACCGTTTTTGGTGAACAGAATGACCGGCACCTTGCGACCTTCGTGTTCGCGGATCAGGCCGCTGACGATTTTGCGCATATAGGCCAGGGAGAACTCCTGATAGGCCGCAGCCGACAGGTTACCGCCCCAGGTGTCGAAGATCTGCACCGCCTGCGCGCCCGCCAGGATCTGGCCGTTGAGGTAAGACGTGACCGACTGCGCCAGCTTGTCGAGCAGCAAGTGCATGGCTTGCGGGGTGTCGTAGAGCATGGCCTTGGTTTTACGGAAGTCCTTGGAGGAGCCGCCTTCAACCATATAAGTGGCCAGCGTCCACGGGCTGCCGGAGAAGCCAATCAATGGCACACGGCCATTGAGCTCTTTGCGAATGGTGCTGACGGCGTTCATCACGTAGCCGAGGTCTTTTTGCGGATCCGGGATGGGCAGCGCTTCAATGTCGGCCAGGGTGCTGACAACCTTTTTGAAGCGCGGGCCTTCACCCGTTTCAAAGTACAGGCCTTGGCCCATGGCATCGGGGATGGTCAGGATGTCAGAAAACAGGATGGCCGCATCCAGCTGCGGGAAGCGGTCCAGAGGCTGCATGGTGACTTCACAGGCGAATTCGGCGTTCTTGCACAGGCTCATGAAATCGCCGGCCTTGGCGCGACTGGCGCGGTACTCCGGCAGGTAGCGACCGGCCTGACGCATCATCCAGACAGGCGTTACGTCTACAGGTTGCTTGAGCAAAGCGCGAAGGAAACGGTCATTCTTGAGAACAGTCATGTCAGCATCCGGAAAAAAAGTGGGGGCATTTTCTCAGAGACGGACGCAAAAGGCACGGCAAGTGCCGTGCCTTTTATCTATCGGGTCGATTTGCCGCGGTGGAACGTCCTATTTGGCAACACCGCGAAACAACTGTGGGAGCCGGCTTGCTCGCGATACAGACAACTCGATTGATCAGCAGACCGAGTTGATCCCATCGCGGGCAAGCCCGCCCCCACAGGGAATCGGGTTACACGCCCAGGTAATCCATGATCCCTTCAGCCGCAGTACGGCCTTCGAAGATCGCGGTCACTACCAGGTCGGAACCACGCACCATGTCACCACCGGCAAAAATCTTCGGATGGCTGGTCTGATGCTTGAACTGCGACTGCTCTGGCGCAATCACGCGGCCCTGGCTGTCGGTCTGGATCTCGAACTGCTCGAACCACGAGGCCGGGCTCGGACGGAAACCAAAGGCGATAATCACGGCGTCTGCCGGAATGATCTCTTCAGAACCCGGGATCGGCTCCGGGCTACGACGGCCACGGGCATCCGGCTCGCCGAGACGGGTCTCGACCACCTTCACGCCTTCCACTTTTCCTTCACCGACAATGGCGATCGGCTGACGGTTGTAGAGGAACTTAACGCCTTCTTCCTTGGCGTTCTTCACCTCTTTGCGCGAGCCCGGCATGTTGGCTTCGTCACGACGATAGGCACAGGTTACTGATTTGGCGCCCTGGCGAATCGAAGTCCGGTTGCAGTCCATGGCCGTATCGCCGCCACCGAGCACCACAATCTTTTTGCCTTTCATGTCGACGAAATCTTCCGGCGACTTTTCAAAGCCCAGGTTGCGGTTGACGTTGGCAATCAGGAAGTCCAGCGCATCGTGCACGCCCGGCAGGTCTTCACCGGCAAAACCACCTTTCATATAGGTGTAAGTGCCCATGCCCATAAACACGGCGTCGTACTCGGCCAGCAACTGCTCCATGCTGATGTCCTTGCCGATTTCGGTATTGAGGCGGAACTCGATACCCATACCGGTAAACACTTCGCGGCGATGGCTCAGTACGGTTTTTTCCAGCTTGAACTCGGGGATGCCGAAGGTCAGCAGACCACCGATTTCCGGGTTCTTGTCGAACACCACCGGGGTCACTCCGCCACGCACCAGCACGTCGGCACAGCCCAGGCCTGCAGGCCCGGCACCGATAATGGCGACACGCTTGCCGGTGGGCACGACCTTGGACATGTCCGGGCGCCAGCCCATGGCGAATGCCGTATCGGTGATGTATTTCTCCACCGAACCAATGGTCACCGCGCCAAAACCGTCGTTGAGGGTGCAGGCGCCCTCGCACAGACGGTCTTGCGGGCACACCCGCCCGCACACTTCGGGCAGGGTGTTGGTCTGGTGCGACAACTCGGCGGCGGCGAGGATATTGCCCTCGGCCACCAGCTTGAGCCAGTTGGGAATGAAGTTATGCACAGGGCATTTCCATTCACAGTACGGGTTGCCGCAGCCCAGGCAGCGGTGGGCCTGTTCGGCCGACTGCTGGGGTTTAAAAGGCTCGTAGATTTCCACGAACTCTTTCTTGCGTTGACGTAACAGTTTCTTCTTCGGATCTTTGCGCCCGACATCGATGAACTGGAAGTCGTTACTCAGACGTTCAGCCATTGTTAAAACCTCATCAAACTCTTCAGGCGCATATCACTGCGGATTGGCACGGATGCTGGAAAGCAACGACTTCAAGCTGGCAGCCTTGGGCTTGACCATCCAGAAACGACGCAGGTAATCATCGAGGTTTTCCGAGAGGTTGCGACCCCACTCACTGTTGGTTTCCTCAACGTATTCGTCCAGCACGTGTTGCAGGTGATTACGGTAGGCCTCCATCGCTTCGCCACTGATCCGCTGGATTTCCACCAGCTCGTGGTTAACCTTGTCGACGAAGGTGTTGTCCTGATCCAGCACGTAGGCGAAACCGCCGGTCATGCCCGAGCCGAAGTTGTAACCGGTTTTACCCAGCACACAGACAAAACCGCCAGTCATGTATTCGCAGCAGTGATCGCCTGTGCCTTCCACCACGGTGTGGGCACCGGAGTTGCGCACCGCGAAACGCTCGCCCGCCGTGCCCGCTGCAAACAGCTTGCCGCCGGTGGCGCCGTACAGGCAGGTATTGCCGACAATCGCGCTGTCCTGAGTTTTGTAGACGCTGCCTGCAGGCGGGACTATCACCAGCTTGCCGCCGGTCATGCCTTTACCTACGTAGTCGTTGGCATCGCCTTGCAGGTACATGTGCAAGCCACCGGCGTTCCACACACCAAAGCTCTGACCGGCAGTGCCTTTGAAGCGGAAGGTGATCGGTGCCTTGGCCATGCCCTGGTTGCCGTGGGTACGGGCGATTTCACCCGAGATACGCGCACCGATGGAGCGATCGCAGTTGCAGATGTCGAGGTCGAACTCGGCGCCGCTCATGTCGTTGATCGCCGAACGCGCCATGTCGAGCATCTGCTCGGCCAGCAGGCCCTTGTCGAACGGAGGGTTGCGGTCTACCTGGCAGAATTGCGGCTTGTCGGCCGGGATATGGTCGCTGCCCAGCAATGGCGTGAGGTCCAGGTTGTGCTGTTTGGCAGTCTCGCCCTGGAGGATTTCCAGCAGGTCGGTACGCCCGATCAACTCTTCCAGGGTGCGCACACCCAGCTTGGCCAGCCACTCGCGGGTTTCTTCGGCCACATAGGTGAAGAAGTTGACCACCATATCGACGGTGCCGATGTAATGGTTTTTACGCAGCGATTCGTTTTGCGTCGCAACGCCGGTCGCGCAGTTGTTGAGGTGGCAAATACGCAGGTATTTACAGCCCAGGGCGATCATCGGTGCGGTGCCGAAGCCGAAGCTTTCAGCGCCCAGAATTGCTGCCTTGATCACGTCGAGACCGGTTTTCAGGCCACCATCGGTTTGTACCCGCACTTTACCGCGCAGGTCATTGCCGCGCAGGGTCTGGTGGGTTTCGGCCAAACCGAGCTCCCACGGTGCGCCCGCGTACTTGATGGAGGTCAGCGGTGAAGCGCCGGTGCCGCCGTCATAACCGGAGATGGTAATCAAGTCGGCATAGGCCTTGGCCACGCCAGCGGCGATGGTACCTACGCCCGCTTCAGCTACCAGTTTCACCGACACCAGTGCTTTCGGGTTGACTTGTTTCAAGTCAAAGATCAGCTGCGACAAGTCCTCAATGGAGTAGATGTCGTGGTGCGGCGGTGGCGAAATCAGGGTCACACCCGGTACGGCGTAGCGCAGTTTGGCGATCAGGCCGTTGACCTTGCCGCCCGGCAGTTGCCCGCCCTCGCCCGGCTTGGCGCCTTGAGCAACCTTGATTTGCAGCACTTCAGCGTTGACCAGGTATTCCGGTGTCACACCGAAACGACCAGTGGCCACTTGCTTGATCTTCGAACTCTTGATGGTGCCGTAACGCGCCGGGTCTTCGCCGCCTTCACCGGAGTTGGAGCGTGCGCCCAAGCGGTTCATGGCTTCAGCCAGGGCTTCGTGAGCCTCTGGCGACAAGGCGCCCAGGGAAATACCGGCCGAGTCGAAACGCTTGAGGATCGAGTCCAGCGGTTCGATATCGTCGATCGACAGCGGGGTATCGAGGGTCTTGACCTTGAACAGATCGCGGATCATAGACACTGGACGCTGGTCGACCAGTGCGGTGTATTCCTTGAATTTGCTGTAGTCGCCCCGCTGCACGGCGGCTTGCAGGGTGGCCACCACGTCAGGGTTGTAGGCATGGTATTCACCACCATGCACGTACTTGAGCAGGCCGCCTTGCTGGATGGGCTTGCGCGCACTCCAGGCCTCGGCTGCCAGCAGTTTTTGCTCGGCTTCAAGGTCGACGAAACGTGCGCCCTTGATGCGGCTTGGCACGCCACGAAAGCTCAGTTCGCAAATTTCTTCGGACAGGCCGATGGCTTCGAACAGCTGCGCACCACGGTACGAAGCGATGGTCGATATGCCCATTTTCGAGAGGATCTTGAGCAGACCTTTGGTGATGCCTTTGCGGTAGTTCTTGAACACCTCATAGAGGTCGCCCAGTACTTCACCGGTGCGGATCAGGTCGCCCAGCACTTCGTAGGCCAGGAACGGATAGACCGCCGAGGCACCGAAGCCGATCAGCACCGCAAAGTGATGCGGGTCACGGGCAGTAGCGGTTTCAACCAGAATGTTGCTGTCGCAACGCAGGCCTTTTTCGGTCAGGCGGTGATGCACGGCGCCCACAGCCAAAGAGGCATGAACCGGCAACTTGCCCGGTGCGATATGACGGTCGCTCAGAACGATCTGGGTGCGACCGGCGCGCGCTGCTTCTTCGGCCTGATCGGCGATATTGCGCACAGCCGCTTCAAGACCGACGCTTTCGTCGTAGTTGAGGTCAATGATCTGACGCTCAAAGCCCGGCAGGTCGAGGTTCATCAGCGAGCGCCATTTTGCAGGCGAGATCACGGGCGAACTGAGAATCACACGGGAAGCGTGCTCAGGGGATTCCTGGAAGATGTTGCGCTCGGCACCGAGGCAGATTTCCAGCGACATGACGATGGCTTCACGCAGCGGGTCGATCGGCGGGTTGGTGACCTGCGCAAACTGCTGGCGGAAGTAATCGTAAGGTGTTCGCACACGCTGGGACAGCACGGCCATTGGCGTGTCGTCCCCCATCGAACCTACCGCTTCGTAGCCTTGCTCGCCCAACGGACGCAGCACCTGGTCGCGCTCTTCGAACGTGACCTGATACATCTTCATGTATTGCTTGAGCTGATCGACGTCGTAAAACGCCGAACCGTGGTCGTTGTCTTCCATGGTCGCCTGAATGCGCAGGGCATTCTTGCGCAGCCATTGCTTGTACGGGTGGCGCGACTTGAGGCGGTTGTCGATCGAGTCAGTGTCCAGCACCTGACCGGTTTCGGTGTCCACGGCCAGGATCTGGCCAGGGCCGACACGGCCTTTGGCGATCACGTCCTCAGGCTTGTAGTCCCATACGCCGATTTCCGAGGCAATGGTGATATAGCCATTGGTGGTGGTCACCCAGCGCGCAGGGCGCAGGCCGTTGCGGTCGAGCAGGCAGACCGCGTAACGACCGTCGGTCATTACCACGCCGGCGGGGCCGTCCCACGGTTCCATGTGCATGGAGTTGTACTCATAGAACGCCCGCAGGTCGGGGTCCATGGTTTCAACGTTCTGCCACGCCGGTGGAATCAGCATGCGTACGCCACGGAACAGGTCGATGCCGCCGGTGACCATCAGCTCCAGCATATTGTCCATGCTGGAGGAGTCCGAACCCACGCGGTTGACCAGCGGGCCGAGTTCGTCGAGGTCACCGATCAGATCGTTGGCAAACTTGGTGCGACGGGCCTGGGCCCAGTTGCGGTTACCGGTGATGGTGTTGATTTCGCCGTTGTGGGCGAGAAAGCGGAATGGCTGAGCCAGCGGCCATTTCGGCAGGGTATTGGTGGAGAAGCGCTGATGGAACACGCAGATTGCGGTTTGCAGGCGCTCATCGCTCAGGTCCGGATAGAAGGCGGTGAGGTCCGCCGGCATCATCAGGCCTTTATAAATGATGGTCTTGTGGGAAAAGCTGCAGATGTAGTGATCGCTGTCTGCCGCGTTGGACACCGAGGAACGGCGACGGGCACTGAACAGTTTGATGGCCATGTCCTGATCGCTCAGGCCGTCCCCACCAATAAACACTTGCTCGATCTGCGGCAGACGCTCCAGCGCCAGACGACCCAGAACGCTGGTATCGATGGGCACTTTGCGCCAGCCCACCAGTTGCAGGCCAGCGGCAAGAATCTCGCGATTCATGTTGTCGCGCGCCGCCTCGGCCTTGATCGGATCCTGGTTGAAAAACACCATGCCGACCGCGTATTGCTTGGGCAAATCGGTACCGAACTGCTCCTTGGCGGTTGCACGCAGGAACAGGTCAGGCTTTTGAATCAGCAGGCCACAACCGTCACCGGTCTTGCCGTCTGCGTTGATCCCACCGCGGTGGGTCATGCAGGTCAGGGCTTCAATGGCGGTTTGCAGAAGGGTATGACTGGGTTCGCCCTGCATATGGGCAATCAGGCCGAAACCACAGTTATCCTTGAATTCATCGGGGTGGTACAGACCTGCTTTCATAGACACTTTCTCACCAGGCTGCCCTTAAAAAGGGCAAATTTCTTTTAATTCAACCACTTGCTTCCCGCGCTGAACGTACGCCAGCTTGGCAGGGGCAAAAGGGTGGTCATTCTACACACCGTCACAAAGACCCACAAATTAAGCGGCGTTATACCGTAAATTCATGTCGCATTTATGAAAGGTTTAAAGCGATTGCTCGTGCTAGTCAAAACATTTTTGATGTTGACTGCTACACGGCGCAGACACCACAAGGCACACGGCTGTTAAGGCCGCATGCACAAGCAGGAGTTTTGATGGACTAGAACGGCGACCTGGGTAAGGTCGCCGGATCATCAGCGAGCTGCAGCCAGCTCTTTTTGGACGCTGGCGACAGTGCGAGGCCAAGGTTTACCAGCCTGCGTCTTCGCTGGCAAGTTCTTGATTGCTGCAGTTGCTGCAGCATGGCTTGGGAAGTTGCCATAGGTGACGACGTACAGCGGCTTGCCATTCAAGGTTTTCTTGAAGTAACGAGCATCACCGCCCAGTTCTTTGGCGACATTTTGCGCAGACGCTTCAGAGCTGGTGCCGACGATCTGCACCACATAGTTATTGGCAGGCTGGCTGGCGTACCAGCTACCGCCTGGTGCGGCCTTGGCCAGGCTAACCGGCTTCTCGGCCGGTTTGACCACTGGTTTGGCTGCCGGGGCCGGGGCAGGCTTGGCCACTGGCGCAGGCTTGGCCGTGGCCACGGTAGGTGCCGGTGCCGGT
>NZ_WIVQ01000074.1:0-22467 GCF_009600545.1 Pseudomonas sp. FSL R10-1339
GCACTGGCTCGACAGGGGACGTGGCCGCCACGGTTGGGGCGGAATCAACTGTGGCCTGGCTGATCCCCACTGGCTTTAGCGGCTGACTCGGCGCGTTGCCGGTGTCTGCCGGGCGGAAGGCCAGCATTCGCAGCAGGACCATTTCAAAGCCACCACGGGGGTCTGGCGCCAGCGGCAAATCGCGCCGGCCAATCAGGCCCATCTGGTAATAAAATTGCACATCTTCGGCAGGCAACGCCTTGGCCAGGGCCAAGACGCGATCGCGGTCGCCGTGACCATTATCGACACCTTCAGGCAACGCCTGGGCAATGGCCACGCGATGGAAGACGTTGAGGATCTCGGACAGCACGCCATTCCAGTCCGGGCCCTGCTCGGCCAGATGGCGAACGGCCTCGAGCATGGCCCTGGCATCACCTTCGATCAAGGCGTGCAACAGGTCGAACACCTGACCGTGATCCAGCGTACCAAGCATCGCCCGCACATCACCCGCCAGTACCTTGCCCTCACCGAAGGCAATGGCCTGATCGGTGAGGCTCATGGCATCACGCATCGAGCCATCGGCGGCGCGACCGAGCAGCCACAGCGCATCATCTTCAAACGGCACGTTTTCGACACTGAGAACGTGGGTCAAATGCTCGACCACGCGCTCGGGTGTCATGTTCTTCAGCGAAAACTGCAGGCAGCGCGACAGGATCGTGGCCGGCAATTTCTGCGGGTCGGTGGTCGCGAGGATGAACTTGACGTAAGGCGGCGGCTCTTCAAGGGTCTTGAGCAGCGCATTGAACGAATGGCTGGAGAGCATGTGCACTTCGTCGATCAGGTAGACCTTGAAGCGCCCGCGGCTCGGCGCGTACTGCACGTTGTCGAGCAGTTCGCGGGTGTCCTCGACCTTGGTGCGGCTGGCGGCGTCGATTTCGATCAGGTCGACAAAGCGCCCTTCATCGATTTCACGGCACACGGAGCACTCGCCACAGGGAGTCGAGGTGATACCTGTTTCACAGTTCAGGCATTTGGCGATGATCCGCGCAATGGTGGTCTTGCCGACGCCACGGGTACCGGTGAAAAGGTAAGCGTGGTGCAGGCGCTGACTGTCCAGGGCATTGATCAGAGCCTTGAGCACATGGGTCTGGCCGACCATTTCGCGGAACGAGCGCGGACGCCATTTACGTGCAAGAACCTGATAACTCATTGATAACCGTCGCGTCAGAAAAGCGGAGGGGGCTAATGCTAGCGGAGCAAGGGCAAAATTGCATCCGATGCGCACGTTTAACTGCGCACAGCCTTGGCATAGACCTTTTTACCCACGCACAGAAAATCATCGCCCGGTCTTTTGACCGTCGAACAAGGCTTGACTGCAAGATTTGGAGTTTGGTTCGAACCCGACAGAACTGCGGGTTTAAAATGGAGGCAACCCCACCAGCCACACCCCGGCACACAATGTTCCCGCTGTGGCTGCTTCCTTCCGGATCTGACCAGGTTCACGGGTAATCGTTGCGGGGGGACCGATAGGGTCACCATAACAACATCCGCTTAGCAGCGAACGGCGCCATTGTACCTGTCTGAGAAAAACTTACAACCGCTGCGGCAAGAATAAAAAAATGAATGGGCTCAAGCACTTGGATTCGGGTTGAAACACCGCCTCGCAACCCGGTACAGGTCATTTGTGGGAGCGGGCTTGCTCGCGATGGCTTCTGCGCGGCTCAACTGAGACACCGCGTTACCTGCATCGCGAGCAAGCCCGCTGCCACAGCCATTACGGAATCGAAATACCCTGTTCGCTCAAAAACGCGACAAAGGCTTCTTCATCCAGCACCTTGAGCCCCAGCTCGTTGGCCTTGGCCAGCTTGGAGCCTGCTCCCGGCCCCGCTACGACGCAATGGGTCTTGCCCGACACCGAGCCCGAAACCTTGGCCCCCAGACTTTCCAGCTTGTCCTTGGCCACATCGCGACTCATTAATTCCAGCGAGCCGGTCAACACCCAGGTCTGGCCTGCCAGCGGCAAACCTTCCACGGCCTTTTTCTCGCTGTGCCAGTGCATGCCGAAATCACGCAGTTGCGCTTCGATTGCCAGCGCCATACGGGCATTTTCAGGGTTATCGAAGAACTCGCGTACCGCCTTGGCCTGTTTTTCCGGTAAGGCCTGGCGCATATCGAGCCAGTCTGCAGTGATCACCCCTTCAAGGGAGCCAAACCTGTCGGCCAGTTTTTGCGCCCCGCCCGGCCCCACCGAAGGAATATGCAACTTGTCGATCAACCCGCCCAAGGTTGTGCTGGCGGCAAACTCGGCACCCAGCTCACCTTGATCCTGCAACTCAAGACCACGCTCCAGCAGTTGATCAATCACTTGCTGGTTGTGTGCGTCACTGAAGAAACTATGAATCTCGTGCGCCACTTCCAGGCCCACGTCCGGCAGGTAGGTAAGCACTTGCGGCAACGCCCGCTGCACACGCTCCAGGGAGGCCAATGAACGCGCCAGCACCTTGGCAGTCTCTTCGCCCACATCAGGAATGCCCAATGCGTAGATAAAACGCGCCAACGTCGGACGCTTGCTGTCGGCGATGGCCTGCAGCAAGTTCTTGCTCGACAGCTCGGCAAAGCCTTCGAGATCGACGATCTGCTCGAACTGCAGGGTATAGAGGTCTGCCGGCGAACTCACCAGGCCCTCATCGACCAACTGCTCGACACTTTTTTCCCCCAGGCCTTCAATGTCCATCGCCCGGCGCGAAACAAAATGAATGATCGCCTGTTTAAGCTGGGCACCACAGGCCAGCCGGCCGACACAGCGGTACACCGCACCTTCGCTGACGGTTTCACGGCCCTTGCTGCGCTTGATCAGCTGCGTGCGCTCAACGTGGGAGCCGCACACCGGACAGCTTTCAGGGATCTGCACCGGCCGGGCATCTTCAGGGCGACGCTCCAGCACCACCTGCACAACCTGCGGGATAACATCACCAGCACGGCGAATAATCACGGTATCGCCAATCATCAGGCCCAGCCGCGCCACTTCATCCATATTGTGCAGGGTGGCATTGGATACGGTCACCCCGGCCACCTTGACCGGTTTGAGACGCGCCACGGGCGTTACTGCACCGGTGCGTCCGACCTGAAACTCAACATCCAGCAACTCGGTCAGTTCCTCCATGGCCGGAAACTTGTGCGCGATGGCCCAGCGCGGTTCACGCGCACGAAAGCCCAGCTCGCGCTGCGACGCCAGGCTGTTGACCTTGAACACCACTCCGTCGATCTCGTAGGGCAAGGAAGCACGACGCTCACCGATATCACGGTAATAGTCCAGGCACTCGGCAATCCCCTTTGCCAGCTTCAGCTCATGACTGATGGGCATGCCCCATTGCTGCAATTGTTTGAGGTTGCCGATATGGGTGTCCGAAAACTCTTCAGAGACCTGCCCCAGACCGTAGCAGCAAAATTCCAGCGGGCGGCTGGCCGTGATCTTCGAATCCAGCTGACGCAAGCTGCCCGCCGCTGCGTTGCGCGGATTGGCAAAGGTCTTGCCGCCAGCAGCCAGCTGAGACTCATTAAGACGCTCAAAGCCGGCCTTGGACATAAACACTTCGCCACGCACTTCCAGCACCGCTGGCCAGCCGCTGCCATGCAGCTTGAGCGGAATATTACGCACGGTGCGTACGTTGACGCTGATGTCTTCACCGGTAGTGCCATCACCCCGCGTGGCACCACGCACCAGGCTGCCATCCCGGTACAACAAGCTGACTGCCAGCCCGTCCAGCTTGGGCTCACAGCTGTATTCAACTTCAGCGCCGCCACCAAACAGATCGCCCGCGGGCAGATCCAGGCCCTCGCTGACACGGCGATCGAATTCGCGCATATCGGTTTCATCGAATGCGTTACCCAGGCTCAGCATGGGCACTTCGTGACGCACCTGAGTAAAGGCAGACAAGGCTGCGCTGCCAACGCGCTGAGTGGGCGAGTCGGCGGTCACCAGCTCAGGATGTTCGGCCTCCAGGGCCTTCAGCTCGCGGAACAGGCGATCGTACTCGGCGTCCGGAATGCTTGGCTCGTCGAGTACATGGTAGCGGTAATTATGCTGATCCAGTTCAGCGCGCAGCTCTAGAATGCGGGTATTGGCGGCGGTCATGGGGTGTTCTCTCACAAAGCAAAAGAGCAGCCGAGGCTGCTCCTTGTGTTATTCATGTTGCATGTGGGTGGAGCAGGCAAGCCGCCCCCACATGTTCAGCGTTTTTGAGTCAGGGCACGACGCTCGAATTCAACGATGCGCTGGCGGTAATGCTCGATAGTCTGGGCCGTCAACACACTGCGCTGGTCATCTTTAAGCTCACCATTGAGCTCCTGGGACAGCTTGCGTGCAGCGGCAACCATCACATCAAAAGCCTGCTTGGGATGGCGCGGGCCGGGCAAACCAAGGAAAAAGCTGACAGCTGGCGTACTGAACAGGTCAATATCATCCAGGTCGAATACACCCGGTTTCACCGCATTGGCCATGGAGAACAGCACTTCGCCATTACCGGCCATGCTTTCGTGGCGATGGAAAATATCCATCTCGCCAAAACGCAAACCGCTTTCGAGGATGTTCTGCAACAGTGCCGGGCCTTTGAAGCCTGCCGGGTCACGGCTGATCACGCTGATCACCAGCACTTCTTCGGCGGCCTGCTGCGGTGCAGGCTCCTTGACTTCAACGTCCGCTACGCTCGGCTTGGCACGACCACGCGCCGGCTTGACTGGCGCTACATGATCATCATCACGGGCGCTGATGCTCGGGCCTTCATCCAGTTCAAGATCAAGGTTCAGGTCACCCTGGCTCGGCTCACCGCCACGCTTGCCGCGCTTGGCACCTTTGTCCCGTGCAGGCATGCTGACCGATGGCAAGTCGTGCTCATCAAGTTGCGGCTCTTTATGGGTTGGCGTATCCAGCACCCGTGACGGGCCCAACAACTCAGGGCTGTGCTCGTCGTCAGGGGCATTGGAAAAACTGCGATCAAGTCGAAACTTGAGCTTGCCTTTGCCACCACGCATGCGGCGCCAGCCATCAAAAAGAATACCGGCGATTACCACTATGCCGATGACTATCAGCCATTCGCGCAGACCGATTTCCATGTAATCCCTTGCCCCTAAAAAATGATTCTATGAAGAAGAGCCTAAAGCCCTTTAAAACGTGGCGCCAACTCTATGTTCTGAATGGCGTTTTACCCACGTACAAAAAAATTAGACATTAAATTAACACGACCAAAGATAACTTTACACCGTCTGTCGCATTGAGCTAGGCCCATGCTGCCTTCGACCTACACGTCATATCGGTCAAATGCTTGAAATTTTTCTTACAAGAAGAAAAAAATCGTCCTACATGCTTATAGCTCAAGCATCGACCATTGCCATTGCCTCCTCAACATCAACCGCTACAAGACGTGAACAGCCCGGCTCATGCATCGTCACCCCCATCAACTGATCCGCCATCTCCATGGCGATCTTGTTGTGAGTGATATAGATAAATTGCACGGTCTGCGACATCTCCTTTACCAAGCGTGCATAGCGGCCTACGTTAGCGTCATCAAGCGGTGCATCGACTTCGTCGAGCATGCAAAACGGCGCCGGGTTGAGCTTGAAAATGGCAAAAACCAGCGCCAGGGCCGTCAAGGCTTTCTCGCCACCAGACAGCAAATGGATCGTGCTGTTCTTCTTGCCCGGCGGACGCGCCATGATGGTCACCCCTGTATCGAGTAGATCTTCGCCCGTCAGTTCCAAATAAGCGCTGCCGCCACCGAAAACTTTTGGGAAAAGTGCCTGTAATCCACCATTTATCTGATCAAAGGTGTCCTTGAAGCGGCTGCGGGTCTCTTTGTCGATCTTGCGGATGACGTTTTCCAGGGTATCGAGTGCCTCGACCAGATCGGCATCCTGAGCATCCAGATAGCGCTTGCGCTCCGACTGCTGCTGATACTCATCAATGGCTGCAAGGTTGATCGCGCCCAGGCGCTGAATTCGCGCAGCGATACGTTCCAGCTCTTCTTCGGCCTGCTGCTCGTTGACCTCGGCATCGAGGGTGGCCAGCACCCCGTGCAGGTCATAGCCATCGGCCAGCAACTGATCCTGCAACGCAGTACGACGCACGCTCAAGGCCTGCCACTCCATGCGCTGCTGTTCGAGCTGGCCACGAATCAATTGCGATTGTTGCTCAGCCTGATTGCGGCGTTTTTCGGCATCGCGCAATTCGCGATCGGCATCTTCGAGCGCGGTCTGGGCAATCTTGAGTTCTTCATCCACGCTCAGGCGCTTGTCGAGCAACTCTTCAAGCTTGAGGCGCAACTCTTCCAGCGGCGCTTCGCCCTCCTCCAGATTGAGGGTCAGCTGTTCGCGCTTTTCAGCCAGGCGCTCGGCCTGCATTTCCAGGCGCTCAAGAGCCTGGCGGGTGGAATCATGCTGCGCCTTGAGCGACCCCAGGCGGACAGCCAACTGGTGGGCGTGGTCTTTATGTTGTCGAGCATCCTGACGCACCCGGTCCAACTGCTCGCGCAGACTGTCGCGACGGGCCAGCAACAGCTCGCGCTGCCCGGTATCGGTGGCCATGGCATCCAGGGCATCCTGCAACAGCAGGCGCGCCTCCCCTACCTGCTCATGCTCCAGGGCGCGCTGCTCACCCAACTCGGCCAGTTCTTCGTCCAGACGGCGGCGGCGCAAGGTCAATTGCTCGACCTTGGCCTTGCTGGCGGAGAGCTTGGCCTTGATCTCACCCTGGTGGCGAGCTTCATCCTGCAAGCGACGGCGAAGCTGCTCACGAGAGTCTTCCTGCATACGCTGTTGCTCACGCATGCTTTGTAGTTGTTCCTCCAGGGCCGCCAGGGTGGCTTCACGCTCTTCGCACTCAAGCCCCAGGCGCTGGATTTCCTGGCCCCGGGCCAGCACCCCGCTTTCGGCTTCACTGGCGCGGCGCACCCGCAGGAAGTTGCGCCCGACCCAATAGCCATCACGGCTGATCAGGCTCTGGCCCTCGGCCAGTTGAGCACGCAAGGCCAGTGCCTGCTCCAGTGTTTCGACCGGTTTGACCTGGCCCAGCCACGGCGCCAGATCAAAATCGGCCGTGACCTTGTCCAGCAGGCTGCCCGCCAAGCGAGGGGCCTGCCCTGCATCACTGAACAGGCGCAAATCACCCTGGGCAAACCCTGCCAGATCCAGCAGGGCAAAATCCTCGACCAGTACGGCCTGCAAATCAGCCCCCAACACGGTCTCTACCGCCAGCTCCCAGCCAGCCTCTACGCGCAGGCCTTCTGCCAGTCGTGGCTGCTCGGCAAGCTGCTGATCGCGCAACCATTCGCCAGTACCGGTACCCGGATCAAGCGCAGCCTGCTGCAAGGCCTCCAGCGATGCCAGACGACCGTTGAGGCGCTGCAGCTCGCCCTGGGCCTGCTGCTGGTTCTGCGTGGCCTGTTGCAAGTCGTGACGCACTTGCTCGAGCTGCTCGACCAGTTGCTGCTCACTGGCCTGCAGCTCTTCGTGGGCCATTTCGCTGCTGGCCAGTTGCTCACTGAGCTCCAGAATGGCCGCATCTTCAGGGTCTGCGGCCAGCAAGGCACGCTCTTCAGCCAGACGGCGCTGACGTTCCGCCACGCGCTCCATACTGGTTTCCAGCTGCTGGATACGGGCTTGCAGCACTTCGGACTGGCGCTGCGGCTCGGCCGAGCGAAGGTTGAAAATGTCCCACTGTTCCTGCCAGCCATGCATGGTCTGCTCGGCCACTTCCAGAGTAGCGGCAGCCTCTTCGGCGGCCGCGCTGGTCAGTTCCTGCTCGGGCTCAAGCATGTGCAGCTCTTCAGCCAGAGTCGCCAGCAAGGTGCGGTCATGCCCCAGATGGGATTCGGTTTCCAGGCGCGAGCGCTCGGCTTCGCGCAGGTCATCCTGCAACTGGCGCAAACGTTGCTGGCCATGCTGAATGCTCTGCTCGACCCGGGCAATATCGCCCCCTACCGAATAGAAGCGCCCCTGCACCAGATTGAAGCGCTCTGACAGATCATGGTGCCCGTCACGCAGGCGTTCGATGCTGGCATCGGCATTGCGCTGCTCGGCCACCAGGGCTTCGAAACTGACTTCCTGATTACCGATGACCGCTTCGCGCTGCCCCACCTGCTCATTCAGGGCCTGCCAGCGCAGAGCCGACAGCCGGGCCTTGAGCTGACGCTCTTCGGCCTTGTATTCCTGATATTTCTCGGCGGCCTGGGCCTGGCGGTGCAAACGCTCCAGCTGACGCCCCAGCTCATCGCGCAGGTCAGTCAGACGGGCAAGGTTTTCGTGGGTACGGCGGATACGGTTTTCAGTCTCGCGGCGGCGCTCCTTGTACTTGGAAATGCCCGCCGCCTCTTCGATAAAGTTGCGCAGATCTTCAGGCTTGGACTCGATCAGCTTGGAGATCATGCCCTGCTCGATGATCGAGTAGCTGCGCGGCCCCAGCCCCGTACCGAGGAAGATATCGGTAATGTCACGACGACGGCACTTGGTGCCATTGAGGTAATAGGTGGTCTGGCTGTCGCGGGTGACTTTGCGGCGGATCGATATCTCGGCATAGGCCGCATACTCGCCCAGCAGCGTGCCGTCGGAGTTGTCGAAGACCAGTTCGATACTGGCCTGGCTCACCGGTTTGCGCGTGGTGGAGCCGTTGAAGATAACGTCGGTCATCGACTCGCCGCGCAGGTTCTTGGCCGAGCTTTCGCCCATGACCCAGCGCACGGCATCGATGATATTGGACTTGCCACAGCCGTTGGGGCCTACCACCGCCGCCATATTGCTTGGAAAGGTAACGGTTGTCGGGTCAACAAAGGACTTGAAGCCGGCCAGCTTGATACAGGTCAGGCGCACGCTCAGGCAACCGTCAAGGCAGACAGCACCAGGGCACAACTGCGCTGGGCATAGCTGCTCAGCACCACGCGAATCTGCGCCAGGTCACGCGCCAGCACGGCGTCGAGCAACTGCGCAAACAACGCCAGGAACTCGCTCATTTCCGCCTTGCGCTGGTCCAGTGCCAGGTAATAGGCACGGCTCATGGCCGGGTGCAGGTTCTCGACGGTTTCCTGCAAATACGGGTTGTCGGCGAACGGGTACGCCGCACGCATCACATTGAAGCTGTCTTCAACGAAGGTGCTGATGTCCTGGCGTTCGTAGCTGGCGGCCAGGCGCTGCTGGATCTGCAAGAACGGCCCCAGATCGGCCGGAACTGCCCAGCGCTGGGCTACGGCATTGCCGAGCAGGATGTACATTTCGCTCATCAGCGTGCACAGGCTCTGCACCTTGTGCGCCGTAAGTTCGGTCACATGGGCGCCACGACGCGGCAGGATGGCGATCAGATGTCGACGCTCAAGGATCAATAATGCTTCGCGCACAGAGCCGCGACTGACATTCAGCGCCAGCGTCACTTTCTGTTCCTGAATGCGTTCCCCAGGCTTTAACTCGCCGCGAATGATGCGTTCGGCGAGGTGGTGAGCGATTTGCTCGACGAGGCTGTCCGGCGCCTTGAACGTCATGTTTTACCTTCAAAATCTTTGATCAGTGCAGGCGGCGCAGTGTAACGCACTTGATATGCCCTCGCGCAGAGCCTCGGAGGCTGAATATGGCACGAAACCCGCAAATAAATCCCCCGGATATCAATCACAGGGATCACTGACCGCTATTTCTTGACCCGTAAGTCAGCTTTAGCTAAATTCAGTGTATCCCGCGTTACAACAATAATGATTATGCGAGGCCTTCCGTGATCCAGTTCCTACTCAACCAGACGCTGCGCACCGAGCACACGCTGGACCCGAATCTGACCGTGCTCAATTACCTGCGTGAACACCTGCACAAGCCTGGCACCAAAGAAGGTTGCGCCAGCGGAGACTGTGGTGCCTGCACCGTTGTGGTCGGCGAACTTCACACCGACGCTGAAGGCCTTGAACGGCTGCGCTATCGCAGCCTCAATTCGTGCCTGACCTTTGTCTCGGCTTTGCACGGCAAGCAACTGATCAGCATCGAAGACCTCAAGCACCAGGGGCAGTTGCACAGCGTGCAGCGGGCGATGGTCGACTGCCACGGCTCACAGTGCGGGTTCTGCACGCCGGGATTTGTGATGTCACTGTTCGCCCTGCAAAAAAACAGCACGGGCCAGCCTGATGGCCATCAGGCCCATGAAGCCCTGGCGGGCAACCTCTGTCGCTGCACCGGCTACCGCCCTATTCTGGCGGCTGCCGAACAGGCTTGCAGCGGGCAACAACAGGATCAGTTCGATACACACCAGAGCGCGACCATTGCCCTGCTCAAGACCATCACCCCGACCCAAACCGGCGAACTGAACAGCGGCGACAAGCGCTGCCTGCTGCCCATGACCATCAGCGACCTGGCCCAGCTGTACGAATCCCAACCCCAGGCCCGCCTGCTGGCCGGCGGTACCGACCTGGCGCTTGAGGTGACCCAGTTTCATCGCCCGCTGCCGGTCATGATCTACGTCGGCAACGTGGCCGAAATGAAGCACATCGAGCGCTTTGATGACCGTATTGAAATCGGCGCGGCGGTGTCGCTGACAGACGCCTACGGCACGCTCAAGGCCGAGTACCCGGACTTCGGCGAATTGCTGCAACGCTTCGCCTCCCTGCAAATCCGCAATCAGGGCACCCTGGGCGGCAACATCGGCAATGCCTCGCCCATTGGCGACTCGCCACCGCTGCTGATTGCCCTCGGCGCACAACTGGTACTGCGCAAAGGGCAAACCCTGCGCACCCTGGCGATCGAGGATTACTTCATCGACTACCGGGTGACGGCACGCCAGGAAGGCGAATTTATCGAAAAAATCATCATCCCTCGCGCCGACCCCAGCCATGCATTTCGCGCCTATAAAATCTCCAAGCGCCTGGATGACGACATCAGCGCCGTGTGCGCAGCGTTCAACCTGCACATCGACAACGGCGTGGTGACCGGTGCCCGCGTGGCATTCGGCGGCATGGCGGCCATCGCCAAACGCGCCGCCGCCTGCGAAGCCGCATTGCTCGGCGCAAACTGGAACAGCGCCAGCATCGAGCGCGCCTGCGCTGCACTGGCAAACGACTTCACCCCGCTCTCGGACTTTCGCGCCAGCAAGGAATACCGTCTGCTGAGTGCGCAGAACCTGCTACGCAAATACTTTATCGAACTGCAAACGCCACATCTCGAGACGCGGGTAACAGCTTATGTCTAACCATCACAAGGTTGCCCCAACCCAGGCCGAGCTGGCCGCCCTCTTCCAGCAGGACTTGAAAACCGGTGTGGGTCGCAGCGTCAAGCATGACAGTGCCGAAAAACATGTCAGCGGCGAAGCGCAGTACATCGATGACCGCCTGGAATTCCCCAACCAGTTGCACCTTTTCGCACGCCTGTCCGACCGCGCCCACGCCAGAATCCTGCGTGTCGACACCACGCCCTGCTACGCCTTCGCAGGCGTGCGCCTGGTGATCACCCACGAAGATATCCCCGGTCTGAAGGACATTGGCCCGCTACTGCCCGGCGATCCGCTACTGGCCATCGACAAGGTGGAGTTTGTCGGCCAGCCCGTACTGGCAGTGGCCGCTTGCGACCTGGACACCGCGCGCAAGGCGGCAATGGCTGCCATTATCGAATACGAAGACCTGGAGCCGGTGCTGGACGTGGTTCAGGCCCTGCGCCAGAAGCACTTTGTGCTCGATACCCACACCCATCAACGCGGCGACTCTGCCGGCGCACTGGCCGGGGCCGAACATCGCCTGCAGGGCAGCCTGCATATTGGCGGGCAGGAGCACTTTTACCTCGAGACCCAGATCTCATCGGTCATGCCTACCGAAGACGGCGGGATGATCGTTTACTGCTCCACGCAGAACCCTACCGAAGTGCAGAAGCTGGTGGCAGAAGTCCTTGATGTTTCAATGAACAAGATCGTTGTCGATATGCGCCGCATGGGCGGCGGCTTTGGCGGCAAGGAGACCCAGGCCGCCAGCCCCGCCTGCCTGTGCGCCGTGGTGGCACGCCTGACCGGGCAACCGACCAAGATGCGCCTGCCGCGGGTCGAAGACATGCTGATGACCGGCAAGCGCCACCCGTTTTATATCGAATATGACGTCGGTTTCGACGCCAGCGGCCGCTTGCAGGGCATCCAGCTGGACCTGGCGGGCAACTGTGGCTGTTCGCCGGACTTGTCCAACTCCATTGTCGACCGCGCCATGTTCCACGCCGACAACGCCTATTATCTGGGCGACGCGACGATCAATGGTTATCGCTGTAAAACCAACACGGCTTCCAACACGGCCTATCGCGGCTTTGGTGGCCCGCAAGGCATGGTCGCCATCGAAGAGGTCATGGACCGTATCGCCCGCCATCTGGGCCTCGACCCGCTGGCCGTACGCAAGGCCAATTACTACGGCAAAACCGAACGCAACGTGACCCACTACTACCAGACCGTGGAACACAACCTGCTGCAAGAAATGACCGCCGACCTTGAGGCCAGCAGCCAGTACACCGAGCGCCGGGAAGCGATCAAGGCGTTCAACGCCAGCAGTCCGATCCTGAAAAAAGGCCTGGCGCTGACCCCGGTCAAATTCGGCATCTCCTTTACCGCCAGCTTCCTCAACCAGGCCGGCGCCCTGATCCATATTTATACCGATGGCAGCATCCACCTCAACCACGGCGGCACCGAGATGGGCCAGGGCCTGAATATCAAGGTCGCGCAGGTGGTCGCCGAAGTGTTCCAGGTGGATATCAGCCGCATCCAGATCACCGCAACCAACACTGACAAAGTGCCAAACACCTCGCCTACTGCAGCGTCCAGCGGTGCCGACCTCAATGGCAAGGCCGCGCAAAACGCAGCCGAAACCATCAAGCAGCGACTTGTTGAATTTGCTGCCGACAAATATCAGGTCGAGCAACGGGCGGTGATCTTCCATAACGGCCAGGTGCAGGCTGGCGAGCAGATCATCAGTTTTGAAAGCCTGATCCAGCAGGCCTATTTCGGCCAGGTGTCGTTATCGAGCACCGGGTACTACAAAACCCCGAAGATTTTTTATGACCGCACTCAGGCACGTGGTCGGCCGTTTTATTACTTTGCCTTTGGCGCCGCCTGCGCCGAGGTGATCGTCGACACCCTGACCGGCGAATACAAAATGTTGCGTACCGATATCCTCCATGATGTCGGTGCCTCGCTGAACCCGGCCATCGACATCGGCCAGGTCGAAGGCGGGTATATACAGGGGGCGGGCTGGCTGACCATGGAGGAACTGGTGTGGAATGCCAAGGGCAAGCTGATGACCAACGGCCCGGCCAGCTACAAGATCCCCGCGGTGGCAGACATGCCGCTGGACCTGCGCGTAACCCTGGTGGAAAACCGCAAGAACCCCGAAGACACCGTGTTCCACTCCAAGGCCGTGGGCGAACCGCCATTTATGCTCGGCATCGCCGCATGGTGCGCGATCAAGGACGCGGTGGCGAGCCTGGCCGACTACCGCGTGCAACCTGCGATTGACGCCCCGGCCACCCCGGAGCGGGTGCTGTGGGGTTGTGAGCAAATGCGCAAAAGCCTGTCGGGAGATCAGCATGAATAACTGGATCAGTGCCCTGGCCGAGTTGCAGCAGCAAGGCGAACCCTGCGTGCTGGTGACCATCATCGAAGAGCAAGGCTCTACCCCGCGCAATACCGGTTCGAAGATGGTCATTTGTGCAGATAAAATCTTCGACACCATTGGTGGCGGTCATCTGGAGTACAAGGCAATGGAAATTGCCCGTCAGATGCTCAGCAGCGGCAAGCACGATACCCTTCTACAGCGCTTCAGCCTCGGCGCCAGCCTGGGCCAGTGTTGCGGCGGGGTGGCCGTGCTGCTGTTCGAACCGATGGGCAAGGTGCAGGCTCAGATTGCGGTGTTTGGCGCAGGGCACGTGGCCCGAGCCCTGGTACCCCTGCTCGCCAGCCTGCCGTGCCGGGTGCGCTGGATCGACTCGCGGGAGCAGGAATTCCCGACACTTATCCCTCAAGGCGTGGAAAAAATCGTTACCGACGAACCGGTAGATGAAGTCGATGCCCTGCCTGCGGGTTGCTACTGCATCGTCATGACGCATAATCACGCCCTGGACCTGGAGCTCAGCGCCGCCCTGCTTAAACGCAACGACTTTACCTACTTCGGCTTGATTGGTTCGAAAACCAAACGCGTGAAGTTCGAACATCGCCTGCGTGAGCGCGGTATCGACGCCTCACCTTTGCAGCGCATGCGTTGCCCGATGGGTTTGAGCGAAGTCAAAGGCAAATTGCCTGTTGAAATCGCGATCTCCATCGCCGGCGAAATCATCGCCACCTACAACACTCATTTCGGCCAGCACACTGCGAGCGCCGACAGCGCGTCATCTGAATCCATTAAACAATTGTTGCCGTCTTCACGACGCAGCCATGCCACACACTGAGAATTGCCATGACTTGTAAAGCCTATCGCGCCGCCATTTTGCACAGCATCGCCGACCCCGCCGAAGTCGGGATCGAGGCCTCCTATGAATATTTCGCAGACGGCTTGCTGGTGGTCGACAACGGCCAGATCAAGGCTGTTGGCCCGGCCAGCGAACTGCTTGGCACACTGGCCGCCGACGTTGCTGTGACCGAGTACAAAGACGCACTGATCACCCCCGGCTTTATCGATACCCATATCCATTTCCCGCAAACCGGGATGATTGGCGCTTACGGAGAGCAACTGCTCGACTGGCTCAACACCTACACCTTCCCGTGCGAAAACCAGTTCGCCGATAAGGCCCATGCTGACGAAGTTGCTGACGTATTCCTGAAGGAACTGCTACGCAACGGCACTACCACCGCCCTGGTCTTCGGCAGCGTACACCCGCAATCGGTGGATGCCCTGTTTGAGGCCGCACAGCACCTGGACCTGCGTCTGATAGCCGGCAAGGTGATGATGGACCGCAACGCCCCAGACTATCTGACCGATACCGCCGAAACCGGCTACAGCGAAAGCAAGGCACTGATCGAGCGCTGGCACGGTAAGGGCCGCCTGCATTACGCCGTCACCCCGCGCTTCGCGCCGACCAGCACCCCGGAGCAATTGACCCTGGCCGGCAAGCTGCTGGGCGAATACCCGGATGTGTATCTACACACCCATATCAGCGAGAACCTTCAGGAAATCGAGTGGGTCAAGTCGCTGTTCCCTGAGCGCAAAGGCTATCTGGATGTGTACGACCACTACCAGTTGCTCGGCGAACGCTCGGTGTTTGCCCACGGTGTACATCTGTGTGACGAGGAATGTGCGCGACTCGCCGAGACGGGTTCGGCAGTGGCGTTCTGCCCGACTTCCAACCTGTTTTTGGGCAGCGGCCTGTTCAACCTGCCGATGGCCGAAAAGCACAAGCTCAATGTGGGGCTGGGCACAGACGTGGGTGCAGGTACCAGCTTCTCGCTGCTCAACACCCTGAACGAAGCCTACAAGGTCATGCAACTGCAGGGTGCACGCCTCGATCCGTTCAAGTCGTTGTACCTGGCTACGTTGGGCGGGGCGCGAGCACTGCACCTGGAAGACAAGATCGGCAATCTGCAACCGGGCAGCGACGCTGACTTCCTGGTACTGGACTACAACGCTACGCCACTGATGAGCTATCGCCTCAAGCAGTCAAAAAACATCGCCGAGACGCTGTTTGTATTGATGACCCTTGGGGATGACCGTACGGTGCAGCAAACCTATGCGGCAGGCAATCTGGTGCATCAGCGCTGATAATTTCCCTTGTGGGAGCGGGCTTGCTCGCGAGGTTATCGATGCGGTTCTACTGAAGCACCGCGTCGCCTGCATCGCGGGCAAGCCCGCTCCCACAAGAGCAGCCGAGGCTTAAAGCTTGGCAGCAGGCCGAGGGCTTTTGCCCTTGGTTTGCAGCAAGTGCGAAAACACCGCGTGCAAGTCGTCAGAGGCGCTTTCTTCGTCAAGGTTGAGCTTGCTGTCGATGTGATCCATGTGATGCATCATCAGGTGCACGGCCTGGCCGGCATCCCGGGCTTCGATGGCATCGATCAATTGCATGTGCTCGTCATAAGAGCAGTGCGAACGGTTGCCGCTCTCGTACTGGGCAATAATCAACGACGTTTGCGACACCAGACTGCGCTGAAAGCTGATCAGCGGCGCATTCTTCGCCGCTTCGGCCAACTTCAGGTGGAACTCGCCCGACAGGCGAATACCCGCACCCCGATCGCCCCGCGAAAAACTGTCGCGCTCGTCCTGGACCATCTTGCGCAGTTGCGCCAGATCATCAGCCGTAGCATGCACCACCGCCAGCTCGGTAATGGCCTTTTCAACCAGTCGCCGGGCCAGAAACACCTGGCGCGCTTCTTCTACGCTAGGGCTCGCCACCACTGCACCGCGATTAGGGCGCAGCAGCACAACCCCTTCATGGGCCAGACGCGACAGGGCGCGACGAATAATGGTGCGGCTCACGCCAAAGATTTCGCCCAGAGCCTCTTCACTCAACTTGGTGCCAGGCGCCAGACGCTGTTCAAGGATCGCCTCGAAAATATGCGCATAGACAATATCGTCCTGGGTTCCACTGCGGCCGGCCTTGCCAGCGCGGGGTTGTTTCTTGAGAGGCTGCAACTGTTCGTTCATGGGCACTCGTGTGGGAAGCGGCGGCGAATAAGGGATTACGCTAGTACGTAAACGGGTGTCACCGACCAGAAATTAATGCAAAAAACAGGGCGCATTGTACACAAAGCAGAGTGCCAGTACGACTGTACGGTCGTTTACGAACCCTGCTGTATCGCAACTAGATGCAACCTTTACGTTTAGGCTTGTCGCCTGCCCGAACTCCTATAGCACACAAGGAAGACCGTTCCATGACCGACACCCCGCAGCCGCGCTTGCATCCACTGGCAGACACCTCGCCCTCGGCGGTGGTCGCAGGCTTTATCGCCATGATGACCGGCTACACCAGCTCCCTGGTCCTGATGTTCCAGGCGGGTCAGGCAGCGGGACTTACCAGCGGGCAGATTTCATCATGGATCTGGGCACTGTCGATCGGCATGGCTGTTTGCAGCATAGGCTTGTCTTTGCGTTATCGCACACCGATCACCATCGCCTGGTCCACACCGGGGGCGGCACTGCTGATCACCAGCCTTGGCGGCGTCAGTTACGGCGAGGCCATCGGCGCCTATATCACCTGCGCGGTACTGGTGATCATCTGTGGCATCACCGGCAGTTTTGAGCGCCTGGTCAAGCGCATCCCCTCATCCCTGGCCGCCGCGTTGCTGGCGGGCATCCTGTTTAAAATCGGCAGCGAAATCTTCGTCGCGGCGCAACATCGCACCGGCTTGGTGATCGGCATGTTTTTCACCTACCTGATCGTCAAGCGCCTGTCACCCCGCTACGCCGTACTGGCGGCGCTGCTGATCGGCACCCTGCTGTCGGGCATGCTTGGGCTGCTGGACTTCAGCGGTTTTTCCCTTGAAGTGGCCGTGCCGGTGTGGACCACGCCGTCCTTTTCGCTGGCGGCAACCATCAGCATCGGCATCCCGCTGTTTGTGGTGGCCATGACCTCGCAAAACATGCCGGGCATCGCCGTACTGCGGGCCGATGGCTATGACGTGCCCGCCTCGCCGCTGATCACCACCACCGGGGTAGCCTCCTTGCTGCTCGCCCCCTTCGGTTCCCACGGCATCAACCTGGCAGCCATCAGTGCCGCCATCTGCACCGGCCCCCATGCCCACGAAGACCCGAAAAAACGCTACACCGCAGCCGTGTGGTGCGGAATTTTCTATGGCATCGCCGGCATATTCGGCGCCACCCTGGCCGCCCTGTTCGCCTCATTGCCCAAGGAACTGGTGCTGTCGATTGCCGCACTGGCACTGTTCGGCTCGATCATGAACGGGCTGAGTATTGCCATGGGCGAAGCCAGGGAGCGTGAAGCTGCCCTGGTGACCTTTATGGTCACCGCATCGGGCATGACCCTGTTTTCAATTGGCTCGGCTTTCTGGGGCATTGTTGCGGGCGTACTGACCCTGATGATCCTGAACGTCAAATCACGCTGAGCTATCAGATCGCCAGTGCCCCGCCATCGACCGCCAGCGCATGGCCTGTGGTAAATGCTGCGCCATCCGAGCACAGGTACAGCACGGCGCTGGCAACTTCTTCGACCGTGCCGATACGCCCCACCGGGTGCATCGCGGCGGCAAATTCAGCCTTGCGCGGGTCGACCTCATAAGCGCGGCGGAACATATCGGTATCGATGACCGCCGGGCACACCGCGTTCACCCGAATATGCTTTTTCGCATACTCAATGGCTGCCGATTTGGTCAGCCCGATCACCGCATGTTTGGACGCCGAGTAAATGCTCATCTTTGGCGCGGCGCCCAGTCCGGCCACCGAGGCAGTATTGACGATCGCCCCGCCACCTTGGGCCAGCATCAATGGCAGCTGATATTTCATGCACAGCCAAACGCCCTTGACGTTTACCCCCATGATCGCATCGAACTCATCCAGGGTACCGTCGGCCAGGCGACCATGCTCGATCTCGATCCCGGCATTGTTGAAGGCATAGTCCAGACGCCCGTAGGTGCTGATTGTCTGCTCCATCAGTTGCCTGACCTGCGCCTCTACAGTGACATCGCAGCCTGCGAAAACAGCACTGCCGCCCGCAGTCCTTATCTGCTCGACAGTGTCTTCACCCGCTGCCACATCCCGATCGGCCACCACCACCTTCAAACCCTCGCCGGCAAATGCCAGCGCCGTGGCCCTCCCGATACCGGCCCCGCCCCCTGTCACTACAGCCACTTGCCCCGTAAACGTCATGCCCATCGTCTTAACCCTCAGCAGAGTGCATCTGTACCCCCGAAACGTTCGGGCACGGCCATCCGCCTATTTATCCGAGTGATAAAAGACTGCCTACAACCATCACCATCACTGATAAAAACCTATTCGTAAGCGCGTATTCACTTGCCCTGTAGCGTGAGAAGGTCTATCAACAGCCATCAATCTCTAAAGAGTTATAGCAATGACTGACCAGACAAACCGCCAATTCCTGCTCGCCAAACGTCCAGTCGGTGCAGCAACCCGCGATACCTTCACCTTCCAGCAAGTGCCCGTAGTACAGCCCAAGGACGGCCAGATCCTGGTCAAAAATGAATACTTGTCCCTCGACCCGGCCATGCGTGGCTGGATGAACGAAGGCAAGTCCTATATTCCGCCGGTAGCGCTGGGTGATGTGATGCGCGCCCTGGGAGTGGGCAAGGTGATTGCCAGCGCCCACCCGGGCTTTGCTGTGGGGGATTACGTCAACGGTGCCCTGGGAATGCAGGATTACTTCACCGGTGAGCCACGGGGTTTCTACAAGGTCGACCCGAAACTGGTACCGCTGCCCGTGTATCTGTCCGCACTGGGCATGACGGGCATGACGGCCTACTTCGCCCTGCTGGACGTCGGCGCACCGAAAACAGGAGACACCGTGGTGATTTCCGGCGCAGCGGGTGCTGTTGGCAGCATTGCCGGGCAAATCGCCAAGTTGAAGGGCTGCCGCGTGGTAGGCATTGCCGGCGGCCAAGAGAAATGTAAGCGGCTGGTCGAGGAGTTCGGCTTTGACGGTGTAATCGACTACAAGAACGAAGATATGCTCGCAGGCCTCAAACGCGAATGCCCCAAGGGTGTAGATGTGTTTTTCGACAACGTGGGCGGCGATATTCTCGACGCCGTATTGAGCCGTTTGAATTTCAAGGCGCGGGTCATCATCTGCGGAGCCATCAGCCAGTACAACAACAAGGAAGCCGTTAAAGGTCCGGCCAACTACTTGTCACTGCTGGTCAATCGCGCCCGCATGGAAGGCTTTGTGGTAATGGACTATGCCGATCGCTATGCAGCAGCCGGACAAGAGATGGCGGGCTGGCTGCTCAAGGGCCAGTTGAAAAGCAAAGAGCATATTGTTGAAGACCTGGAAAGCTTCCCGGAAAGCCTGGCGAAGCTGTTCAGCGGGGAAAATCACGGCAAGCTGGTGTTGAAGGTCTGACACACCACATACAGGTGGCAGCGGACTTGCTCGCAATACAGGCACCGCGGCCTGTCAAGGCAGACCGCGGCGCGGCAATCGCGGGCTTGCCCGCGATTGCCGAATCAAAACGGTGGCAAACAGCCTTAAGCCAGCTCAGCTACCACGGCAGCGAGTGCCTTGGCCGGATCCACTGCCTGGCTGATCGGGCGCCCGATTACCAGATAATCAGAACCTGCATCCAGTGCCTGGCGAGGCGTCAGGATACGACGCTGATCGTCCTGCGCACTGCCCGCAGGACGAATCCCCGGGGTTACCAGTTGCAGACCCGGGTGCGCGGCCTTCAGCGCTTGCGCCTCCAGGGCCGAACACACCAGGCCATCCATACCGGCCTTGTCGGCCAGGGCTGCCAGGCGTAACACTTGCTCCTGAGGCTCAATATCCAGGCCAATACCGGCCAGGTCTTCACGCTCCATGCTGGTCAACACGGTCACGCCAATCAGCAACGGCTGCGGGCCGGTGCGCTTGTCGAGTACTTCGCGGCAAGCGGCCATCATGCGCAAGCCGCCCGAACAGTGAACGTTAACCATCCATACGCCCATTTCAGCTGCGGCCTTGACCGCCATTGCCGTGGTATTGGGGATATCGTGGAACTTCAGGTCCAGAAATACTTCAAAACCCTTGTCGCGCAAAGTACCGACGATTTCCGAAGCGCAACTGGTGAACAGCTCTTTGCCCACCTTGACACGGCACTGCTTGGGGTCCAACTGATCAGCCAGTTTCAATGCGGCGTCACGGGTCGGGAAATCCAGGGCGACGATAATAGGAGTCTGGCAGTCGGACATTAGCGGGTTCTCAGGCTGGTCGAAATCGGCGCGCATTGTAGCGGAACCAGCCGCTTACCGGCACCCGATGATCGTAAATACACGATTTTAGTCTTTACCAAGCTTATACCGCACATGACTGAATAACCGGCCTACACTGAAAGCAATCAACACTTACTCACTTAACAGGATAAACAGCAGCACACAGCGCAACCCCTGCCCTGTGCTGCACTCAACACGGAGAACACTCTATGCCTTGGTATGCCTGGTTAATTCTCGTCGTCGCTATCGGTGTCATTGTAGGCGCCCTGATGACACTACGTGACACAGCCAATAAAGTTGAACTGACCGATGAGCAACGCAAACGTGTTGCCGAACGCAATGCCGAAATGGACGCCAAGGAATCAAAAGACAGGTAGTCAGACAAGCGCTCAGGGCCTGCATGCCAAGGAATGAGCATCGGTGAGGAAAAACCTACAAACAGTTGCATGATTAACCACTGCATCTGTTTGAAGGTCGACGCTATGATGGTCCATTGCATAAAGAGACACCTGTCATGCGCTATTCACAAGATCATAAAGCCCAAACCCATCAGCGCATCGTTAAAGAAGCATCCGGGCTCTTTCGACGACACGGTATTGGCGCCACAGGCCTGCAACCCCTGATGAAATCACTGGGCCTTACTCACGGTGGTTTCTATGCTCATTTTTCATCCAAAAACGACCTGGTAGAAAAAGCCTTGCAGCACGCAGCCAACCAGGTTGACGGTATCTGCGCCGAACTGTTCAGCCAGCCCCACCCCCTGCACGCATTTATCGATGCTTACTTGTCTGAGTGGCATCTGACCTCCCCCCATGAGGGTTGCCCGTTGCCGACCATGTCCGCTGAAATGGCCCAACAGGGCCAGGCAAGTGTCACCACCGACCATGTCATCGATGCCAGGCTCAAACAGATCCAGGCGACCCTGCAAGGGTCAGACACTGAAGACAAAAGCATCGTGATTTTCGCTACCCTGGTAGGCGCACTGGTTCTGGCTCGCGGCGCAGAGAGTGATGCACTGAAACAGAAGATTTTCGAAGTCACGCGCAGTACATTGAAGTCGTCAGCGCCTTATGCCTGAACGCTTGCTGACAGCCACAAAAAAGCCAGTCTATGACTGGCTTTTTTCGTTCTGTTACCTGGCTTAGCTGATTACGATCTTGTCGCGGTTTCTCTCCAGAATAACCTTGCCTATGCCTTTGACCTCAAGCAACTCATCGACTGAAGTAAAATCACCATTGGCCTCGCGATAAGCCACGATCGCCTTGGCTTTAACAGCCCCTACACCCGAGAGTTCACGCTGCAGGGTAGCCTCATCTGCGGTATTGATATTAATCGTCACCACTTTGGCATCCAGCACTACTGGCGCAGCAACCACCGGTTCAACTGCTCCGGCCGCAGGTGCGGCATGGGCCACACTGGAAACACCTACCATCAAGGCAAAGAAAATCGAAGAGAGAAAAGCAGTACGCATAATTGACACTCCATAACATCGTTAATTTAAAAACAGCTTTCCTGAGCTGTATTTCAAACTTAGGCGATGGTTATGGAGTGTCAAAAACCAGAGCGTTGCAGGGTGTGAATCGCCCCTAGTTTCGTAGACATCTCCAAGCCTTAAAATGAGGCCCATTAGGAGGTGCCATGAGCAACCAGC